>NZ_JBHSHC010000085.1:0-2113 GCF_042652925.1 Effusibacillus consociatus | reverse complement strand
GTATGATTATTCTTTCTTTTCGACAAGGGTCTACAAAAATCCTATTGGTTCCGGCTCGTCCGGGTTAGGTCTGGAGAATTCAAAATTTTAACTGCTATAAAATATAAAACTGGCGATTGTTCCCCCGACTATCGGCAACCAAATAAAGGGCCTTAAAAGATAGGAGACAATAATAAGAGCTTGGATTCCAATAAAATAAAACACGATCATTCCAGCAGGCCCCACTTTCCTATAGGCCATTTCAATTATCGTATAATCAATAAACGTTAATACAAAAATAAACAATGAAACCATCAATTTTTTCTTAAAAGGTAAGTTTTTGTATTTCCTGAACGTAAATACAATGGTAACAGTATAGGCAATACAAGCGCCGATAAACGAAAAAAAGTTAACCCAAGCAAATAATAGAGTGAAAAAGGAAAAGATAACAATTTTCTTCATATTCCTCAATCCCTTTTGTAGGTTAAGGTGGGCCTTACAGCCCACCTTTTTTAATAGGTTAGTAAAAAGTACTAAGGGAGTTCTGAGACAACTGCATTAAATGTATTGTCCAGATGTTTCCCATGAGTAAAGTATCCCATATGTGCCGCTACGGGATTACCATCAATATCAATATACTTATTAATACCCCAAGCTACTATGTCCTGCCTTGCACCAAGAGCAACAATCGGAACTTTTTCCGGATCATCGATTTCTGCCCCACCTATTGTTATGATCTTGGCTATCATTTTCTCTTCTCCTGTTTCTTCTAATGTTTCTGCAGCATTTGCTGATAATACGGCTCCTCCGCTATGGGCAATTAAAACAATTTTTCTCTCATTGCCATATTTCTCATATGCATTCTTAATAATCTGTACTAAAGCATCTGACTTACTTTTGTCATACGATGTCCCCTGTTTTGCTACTTGTCCAAAACCAGACAAGATTCCACCAGTAAAAAGATTTACTATCTCATAATCGCCTAATTTATTGGCTAATAACTTATCACCAATTGGAGCCATGAAATCGTCTGAACTTGCAATCCCTTGAACAAGTATGAAATGATATGGAAACTTTTTACTTGAACTGGAATCTCCGTATCCAGTCTTAATTCCAGATCCCTCAACCCCCGTCGAACTCATCCCACTCGGATCAATCCACTTCAACGGATTGTTCTCCACATAGACATATCCATTCTGGGTCAAAGGAAGTTGAGCTATTCCCGCAACCGAATCTTTCGAGATAAACCGCCCAATCTCCGGCATGTAATAACGAGCACGGGCGTAATTCAAACCGGTTGTGTAATCATACTCCAATCCCGTAAAACCGAAGGTGTTGTCTGGGCCCGGCCAGTTCTTGTCAAACTTCTTGCCCGGATGCGGGATACCAAACTCATCGTAATGATATTTGGTGATCATCTTCCCGGTTGGGTCGGTTAATCCGACGACGGAACCCAAACGATCTTGGAGATAGTAGAATTCGGACGGATCAAGGGATTCGGTTTCTGCGGAATTGGATTCTGTTCCCGCTAAAGTCCCTTTGTTATGTCCGTTCGCTTTTCCTTTCCCTTTGCCTGGGATTGATTCTGAACCTGAATTGACTTCCGAATTGTTCGGATTGTCTTCCCACCCATTATTCGGATCGTTTGCCGGGATGTACGACTTCCCGATCAGGCCGATCCCATAAGCCATGACTCCTATGGTTTCATTCTCTTCATTTGTCGTCATGAGCACTTCAGGTAATGGATTGGCTACATCGTTTGTAAAGTTCTGGACATAGAACCGTTCCTTGAACTCCTGTTCCGAACCGTTGAAACGATTCTTGTACTTGCCATAGGCATGTCTCTTGCCATGTTTTTCGTCACTCTTGCCATTGTTTCCTTTATTTTCGTTTCCTTTGCCGTGATTTCCATGTCCTTGATTTCCGTTTCCATTGCCGTTCTTTCCGCTGTTGCCACCGTTCCCGTTGCCTCCACCATTGCCATTACCACCGGATGGAGGAAGTGCAGAAGATCCACCGCCATTGCCGTTTCCATTTCCGCCTTTTGCAGCGAATACATCATTTAGTAAAGATTGAGTCATCACATCTTTGTGCTGACCCGGTAGATTCGGCAAGGGTAAAAACGGTTTCCCTT
>NZ_JBHSHC010000084.1:0-12176 GCF_042652925.1 Effusibacillus consociatus | reverse complement strand
TTGGCTCTATTTCATTAACATGGTGGCTCTCATTCATTAACCTAGCGGCTCTGCCGCGCCGAAATATTCAGGGTACGGCAAATATTATGTTAAGTTAGGGTCTTGACATCGTACCGCTGCTCTTAAAATATCATTAACTTCATAATATCAAAGTTTGAATTCAAAGTTAAAAAGAATTTGCTAGCCTGACTGCGATCGCGCAGAACCCACCGTGACGAGTAGAGACGACTCATCTGTAACGCCCGGTTGTCCACGTTGACCGTAACCCATTGACATCCCGAGCTGTTTTTATTGCATCTTTTAAATTTCCCTATCCAATACCAGAGTTGGCACGGGGTGACTTGATGGGCCGTACGCCAATCCAATGCGCCTGTCCACAAGCGCGATAAGCTTCTATGTGGCCCTTCCATATTTCTCTATGCTCCGAGTGTATCATCAAAAAAATCCTCCTCAGTTCATTCTGAGGAAGATAATCTCACGGACAAGATTAGGTTGATAGGTGGGGAATATTTTGATGATTAGTTCCCCATGTACTTTTTAAAACAGCGGGAAAGCCAAAAAGGAATTCCGTTTTCCAGTGGAGAATTGGTAAGTACTCAACAAATCCAACCAAAGGAAACGGAATTCTTTCATCTTTGACTAGGCATTACCCCCTGCCTTCCTTCTCAAGGAGGCTATTCTTTATGATTCGAACTCACACGCTCAATTCCTTTAAATTGTAAGTGCATAACGTGATTTCAAACCATCAATCGTCATATTTTCTTGAACATCCGTGTGTGGAATCAAAAGATAAATCCATGGTTTCCCATCATGCTTAATCTCATGCTGTGTAGCATGTTCACACCATTTAAGTACGGCCTTCGCTTTGTCCTGGACAATTTTGCTGTCCATTTCGGATTCTTTTTTTACTTCAACAATGTACTTGTTTGTCTTAGTTTCGACTACAAAATCAGGATAATACGTTGAGTTATGCCCGTAATAAATCTTGATATGGTTTTGATTCATGGATGGCTTGAACCATTTTTCTAGGTTTGGATCATTTTCGCAAATCACCGCAAACCGCCGTTCACTATCAGAATCGAATTTTTGTTCCTTGTAAAGACATTTCAGAAAACCGCCGAATACCATGCTTTTGATCCGCGATTTATCTGGAACCGGTTCACGGAAGGAACGTACTCCTTCATCCGTTGCAGTAGTATAGTAAGCGTTCTTTAACGTCTCAAATCCTTTTGGAATGGTAACTTCATAGTCAGTGGATTGTGCATAGTAATGTTGTTTCATCTGGGCATGAATCAATTCTCCAAGACGGACTCGATGATACAAGAGAACATTACGAACTTTTTGGTCATCGTTTAGATATCCTTGTAAATGTTGAACTAACTGCCCAGCCAGTTTATATAGAAGATCGGCATGATCATCATATGAAATATCGGGATAATCCATTAAAACGGATACCAAGTAATCCTCAAACCGTTCTTCTTCATACTCGCATTCATTTCTTTGCAGGATTTCACGTTCGTTTGTCCGCAAATGTTGAATGAGAATGTGATCTTCTACAGGTTGCAGGTTAATGCCGCTAACATCCAGATCAAAGTCATGGTAACCCCAGGAAAGCCCGCCAACTGGCTGAACGATGATTCTCGGAATATCGATGGTGTGCTGAATTGTCTTTTCCACAAAGATTTCGACGATTTTTTCCACCATTTCCTGGCGTTGCTCCGGGTACAAATCCAATTCATGAGGAATATACGCTGCTTGCACTTCTCTCACCAATTGCATTTTCACTTCCGGTGTATCCAACTGTTTGGAACTGGACAGATATTCAAAGCTCTTGACTTTTGTTTGTACCAAATCGATTACCTGTCGAATATTGGACTGGACAGCCGGAATGGTTTCATCAAGCTGCTTATGACCCGAGTTTTGGATGACTTCCTGAACCATTTTTTCCTCAATCGTTTGGGTCACGATGTCTTCAATGATGGGTGGAGCAGTAATCGCCTTTTTTTGTTCTTTAGCCACATCTCTACCGATGATCACACCACTGCGAATAATCGAATTCGGATTATTCGCTTCGTCGACGATCTCTTGAAATTTATCGTGGGCAATAATGGTCAATCGGTCTACCGCTTTTACTCCGGTGGGTTTCCCGTAAGGCAAGCGAAGTCCTCTACCAATTGACTGTTCAACCAGCGTTCTCGAATTTGCGGTACGCAGCGGAATGATCGTGTATAAATTGGTGACATCCCAACCTTCTTTCAGCATGTTAACGTGAATAACAATTTCAGTTTCAGACTTGGGATCTTCAACCGCCATCAGCTGTTGGATCGTTTCGTCTTTTTCTTCGCCGCGTTGATTGGAGTGAACCGTAATCACTTTATTTTTATATCTGCCCTCAAAAAATGAATCCGATTGGATGGTTTGAAGCAATTGGGCAGCATGATTGGTATCCTGGGCAACGATAAGTACAAACGGTTTGACGATGGGCTGATGATTCTGTCTTGCGTAAACTTCCAGTTCAACTTTGGTTTCTTCATGGACTATAATTCCGTCTTCCAGTTTAATCCGTTCCAGTTCTTCTTCTGAAAAATGATCGGCATTAAAGTTTTCGCGTGTAGCTACCGCCGGTTCCTTGACAAATCCATCCCCCATCGCTTTATGTAACGGATAACTGTAGATGACATTTTTAAAAGGGGTTGATCTTGTCCCGCTTTCTACTTGAGGTGTTGCTGTTAATTCCAAACCAAGGACCGGATTCAGTTCATTCAATACCCGTATGCCTGCGGATGCCCGATAACGGTGCGATTCATCCATCAGAAGAACCAAATCAGGCAGGGAAGAGAGATATTCAAAATAGCTTTGTCCGATATACTCCCGAAGTCTCTTGATACGCGGCGAATTGCCACCACGTACTTCGGTGTTAATTTTTGAAATATTAAATATATTGATATGAATTTCTGTATCGCCGAATAAACTTTGTTTTCTTACACCTGTTCCTTCCTCGTAGTTATCTCCGGTAATAATCACCGGCTGATTGGCTGCAAATTCTGAAATCCCTTTAAAGACGTACTTAGGTGTATTGGGTGTAAAGTCCTGAATCAATTTATTGTAAATGGTCAGGTTAGGAGCGAGAACGAAAAAGTTTTTCATTCCTTTGGCAATGTACAAATAAGAAATAAACGCCCCCATTAAACGTGTTTTTCCAACCCCCGTCGCCAATGCGAAACAGAGAGAAGGAAATTCACGTTCGAAATCGGTGACGGAAGGGAATAAGGATTGAATCCTCACTAATTGTTCCTGAAGGGAGTCGGGAGTATGCTTCCCTAGCTCAACAACATCAAGGACGTCGGCCAATATTGCAAGAGATTCCTTTTGTGGTTTTCGCAAACTTAATCTTGCGGAAATAGCGTTGACATGCCGATTCATTGTCCATTCTCCTCCCCAAACAGATCCACCTGCTCTACCTTTTCTTTATTCGGTATTTGAGCGATGGATAAACTATAGTCATCCCTTCCAAACTCGCAACGCTTCAGTATGGAGGTCGGGATTTTTTCAAATGTAATCTGGGGATAATCTTGCGGATTCACTGTAAAAGCCTTACAACAGATGAGCAAAGTTTCATCTTCTGCCATCTGCTCTTGAATTTGATCCGCAATTTCCCGAGTGATCAATTGGGTTGTTGTATAGATATAGTCCGTTTCAGTGGATTTGCCTTGTTTCCAGTAGAAAGTATCATCCGGACTGTAAGTGAAACCTTTATGTTTGCACATGGCTTCCGCCAACATGGTAGAATTGTATTCTTTGCTGATCACCCAGTTGCCAAACTTGTCTTTTTCAAGCAAGCTGGGAGCCAAACGATAGTAACGGAAACCACCGCCGCCTTGCCAATTGACTGCTTTACTGATCCCGCCTTGATCCGTACCATCAATAACTTTTTTCATTCTAGGAATAATGTGGGTATGGCAATGCTCTCCCAATTCAATCATAATCCAATGGCGACCCATTTTATGAGCGACTGCACCTGTTGTTCCGGAGCCTGCGAAGGAATCGAGGACAATGTCACCTTCTTTTGTTGCAATTTGTAAAATTCGTTGGATGAGCCTTTCTGGCTTAGGAGTTGTAAAAACATCGTCTTTATTAAACGCTTTTATTTCTTTTTTTGCTTCTTGATTATCTCCAACTTCATCACGAAGCCATAAGGTTTTTGGAACAACTCCTTCTTGTACTTCATTTAAAAAACGTTTAACAGAAGGCACATTATTCCCGTCTTTACCAAACCAAATTCTATTATCCTTCACTAATTCTTCGAATTTTTCTTTAGATACAACCCAACTTCTACTCTCAGGTGGCATTACGATTCTTCCAGAGGGAGTAGTAATAGGATAAATATCTCTTGGATTTGGTGTCTTTACGGAAAGGTCGCTTGGTTTCCATGGTCCCCTCGGATCATTATCAGGATTTTTATATCTTTTATCTTGCTCTTCAGTTCTTGGCAACAAATTCAATTTAAAAGACATCTTGTTTTTTGCATATACGAGAATATAGTCATGAACGTCCGAAAAAAACTTAGCATCATTACTTGGCGAATATTTTTTCTGCCAAATAATAGAACTTATAAAATTATTTCTTCCAAAGATTTCATCACAAACAATTTTCAAGTAATGGGATTCATCATCATCAATTGAAATCCATAAAGAGCCATCCACTGATAAGAGTTTATGAATTATTTTTAATCGGGCTTGTATTAATGAGAGCCACAAACTATGTTCAATGCCATCATCGTAATGTTCAAACGCATTTCCCGTATTATAAGGTGGATCTATATAAATACACTTTATCTTCCCAGTAAACTCTTGCTCCAACGCCTTTAACGCAAGCAGATTATCCCCAAAGATTAGCCGATTATCAAAAATATCATTCTCACTTACTCGAAAATCAGCATGGTATGACAAATCAGGATCTTCTAGCAATATCCTTGGCTCAAGCCGGGGTTCCTGATCCTTCCCAATCCACATTAATTCTAACTTCGTTCTTCCGTTCATAATTTACACCCCTGCTAAATCAATCTCCACTTAATCGTAAACAAATGTTTACGGGTTAATTTCTGCTCCAACTTTTTCTCCACATCAGCAAACAACCGCTCCTTTTGGCGGTCAATCTCGTCTTGCTCATTATACAAATTACGCCGCATTTCACTGCGTTTTTTCTCGCGTTCACGGATCGTTTTATTGATCTCCAGTTTTTCAGCAATTTGCCGCGTCATTCTGGCATCTTTCTGAAGCTGTGCGATCTCCAAATCGATTTCTTTCAGTTCGATTTCGAGTTTGTCTTTTAAATCTTTGGACCATTTATCCAGCTTTTCAAGCTCCCGATCCAAAAACTCGTTTGTTCGTTGATGAATTTTATGCAAAATGGCTGTTTCCTGCTGCTTTAAAATATTCGATAACAAATGACGAATCGGTTCTGAAAGACTGACCTCTTCATCCACGGATGCCGGTACGTCAAACATTTTTTCACAAATGTCCTGTTCGATTTGGTTTCCGTCTGCGTCAATGCAGGTGAAGATTAAATATTCTTCTTCCTCCGCTGAACTCACTTGCAGCAAATCCAAAGATAACCAACCGAATTTCCCGACCAGATTCGATAATACACTGACTTTTCCGATGTACTCCGAATATTTGAATACGACTTCTCTGGTGGACAATTCCCGGCTCTTCGCCTGCTCAATCCATTTGGCAGCAAGAGAGTGCCCCAATCGATAATGATGAACATAGCTGTCATGGTTTGCCTTACGGACTTGCGAAATCATTTGATATTTCTCTTGACTTTGATTCAGTTTGAAGCTAAGTGAATGATCATCAAATTGGGCTTGCGTACTTCCTTCAAATGTAGAGAGCCCCCAAAGATGACGCTCCAATTTGTTCATATGCAGACTGGTTTGCTCGTAGTGGTCCCTGAGCTTTTCCCTTACTTCATCATCAAAGTTTTCGAGCAGGTTTTTGCGGGTCTCTTTCATCTTGCATTGAATCTGCTCATCCAATTCGGCTTGTAGCCGGTTGAAAGCATCCTGAATCTCGTCAGCAGTTCGGCATGTTTGATAAATTTGCTGGATTCGTTTTTCAAAGTCAACTCCAGACTCTAGTGAGCCAAGCACTTCATCGGAAGAACCGAATACGCCGTCAAACAAGTTAAATTTCTGTTCGAGCAGTTCAAATACCCGCTTATCCGCTTCGTTTTTGCGATTTAAAAAATTAATCACGACGACATCGTACTTCTGCCCATAACGATGACAGCGACCGATTCGCTGTTCAATTCGTTGCGGATTCCAGGGTAAATCATAGTTGACGACCAAGCTGCAAAATTGCAGGTTGATACCTTCCGCAGCTGATTCCGTTGCAATCATTATCGACGCTTCATTCTTAAAATGCTCTACCAATGCGGCACGTATGTCAGCCGTTTTCGAACCGGTGATCTGATCATCGTCCTTATGCCTTTCAAGCCAATGTTGATAAATTTCATTGATTTCCGGCGAATTGTTGGAGCCGTTAAACATGACGACTTTACCGGCATATCCGTTCTGCTCCAGCATTTCTTTCAAATATAACTGGGTACGCCTGGATTCCGTAAAAATAACCGCCTTATCGTTGGCACCAAGTTCACGCAGTTTAGCAAAGCCTTTAGACAATGCAACAAGTAAGGCTTTTCCTTTCTCATTCTCAGTTATAGAGTTTGCAAGCTGATAGTAAGAAAACAGTTCATTTCTTTCAGCCGTGATGTTTTCGCTGACATGATCCGCTTGCAGTTCTTGTCCGGCCGCGTCAGGTGTATCTTCATCCGATTCATCCCACTCTTCAGCTGTTTCATTGATTTCATCGACATCTTCATAAATTGGAGTCAAAACATCTTCTCCCTGCTGCTCTGCCAAAAGAGCTTCCAGCCTCTTGACAAGGGAAAGCAATGTATCCGAAATGGCAAAGGTGGAGGAAGCGAGGATTTTCCTCACAACTAATGTCATCAGGGTTCTTTGGCTTTTGGGCAGGGCATGAATATCCTCCCGCTGCAAATAGGCGGATACTTTCTCATACAATTCCCACTCTTTGGCACTGGATGTGAATTCCTGAACGATGGGAATTCTCTTGGTGTATGGCACATATTCCGTAACTTGGCGACGAAGCGTCCGGTGACATATCGGTTTAATCCGTTGTTTCAAATCCATAAAATCACGTTTGGTGATTTCTTTCGTTCCATGACCAAATTGTTTGCGAAAAGTAGATTCATCCCCAAATATATATGGATCAATAAAACTGATCAACCCGTACAGTTCCATAAGTGAGTTTTGTAGTGGGGTTGCTGTTAACAGCAGCTTCGGGTACCCCTCTGTTGCATCACGCAAAACTCTGGCGATTTTATTGGATTTTTTATAAACATTCCGCATTCGATGGGCTTCATCGATAATCACCAGATCCCATTTTTCACGTTGAATGTCTTGTGCCTTATTGCGGGCAAATTGATACGAACAAATGACGACATGATCCTTTTGACTGAATGGGAAGGGATTGCCTTCCCTATATATCTCATTGTAATTCTTGCTCTCCAAAATAACCGAAGGGATATAAAATTTTTCTAGTAGTTCCCGATTCCATTGCTTCCGTAGCGGTGGGGGAACAATGACTAAGATTTTTCGTTTTCTCTCCGCCCATAACTGACTAATAATTAATCCGGCTTCAATTGTTTTGCCGAGGCCTACTTCATCAGCCAGCAATGCTCCCCTTTCCAGAGGTGCCCTAAATCCAAAAAGAGCCGCTTCAACCTGATGAGGGTTCAAATCCACGGTAGCGTTTATTAAAGATTGGCTTAGCCGACCAACTGTATTGGAAGCACTTTGTTTTGTCAGTTCGTATGCGTAATATTGACTATGATAAGGGGTAGTCATTGTATGTATCACCTATTTCTAATTTCGGGTTGTGACAACACCAATCACAATGACAGTGCATTTACGTCTACGATGACCTCCGCACTTCCGCAAGAACCTCATCTGGAATTCTCCCGAGAAAATAATCCTCAATCAGTTCCCAGAATACATCATTGCTTACTTCATTTTCAAACAGATACGTCAGCATCGCCACCGAAATTTTATGGCGCATTTTAACATTTTCGAGAATAAAGTTCCGATAATTATGAGGATCCCGTAAACTGCGTTCCATTTGCAAACGGGAGTTGATACGCAGGAAAATCTCCGGATTGACTTTCGGAAGGTATACTTCGACGGCCTGATCGTTATCATCTGTTGCTCCTGATTCATGGAGTAGATACCGTGTATCGGTACGAATCCAATCGATAAAACTTGCATACCCGCTGTTTTGAATCGTGTAGCGATTACGACTTTCGTTGTAAGTAATAAACCGCGTATAAAAGTTGGAATGTCGCCGTTTCATACGGTCATAATTGTCTGCGCTTTGAACTAGAATAGAAGCTAAGTTTTCACTGGAATACCTATCCCCGCCCAGAAACTTTCGTAGTTCCACCGCCACTTCTTCCACGGAAAAATAGGTTTTATCTCTTGCATAGGAACCGAACAAATCTGCAATCTTATCTAACTTACGACTAAGTTCTGCAAGAAGACTCTGTTGGTTTGGCACCTTAGGGAATACTTGAATTTGCAGGATCGGCAGCAAGTGGTTCGCAACCTTCTCTGCATCCGCTGTCGCATTCCTCGAAATGTTGGCTCAAATAAGCAACATGCGATTACTTTAGATATTGACACAGAAGCAAGAGGTTTTGCAAGGCTCATTGATAAATTCTGGCCATCAACACTTGAACTGGGGTGGTTCTGTCCTTCAGCGCGAGCGAATAACCATTATTTGGAATCAACTGCATAACTCATGATAACAGAACTCCCTGACAGATCCTGTCATGGAACAATCGTTCTTGATGGGAACAAACCGGGGATTTTTTGATTCGGAAGACAAAGAGGACAGCTGGGTGGCTGTCCCTCAAACAATCTTCAATCCTTCTTTGACCACAAAAGATACACAACGAATTCGTTCCGAATGCACGGTATCTTCCGCTTCAAATACATTCGCCAGTTCGTAAGGCTCACCCGATCGGACCAACAGATACTGCTCTACCGTAAGGTTTGCAGGGTCGACGATCCAATATTCGGGTACCCCAAACCTTGCATAAGATTCTTTCTTCATCACCCGGTCTCGCTTGGCACTGTTCGGAGAGAGAATCTCGATCACCAGATCAGGGGGGCCGACCACTGCGTGTTCTTCTATGATGGACTCCCGACTTCGATGAACCATCAGGATGTCAGGTTGTCGGGTCTCAGTATCCGAAAGTATCACATCTACTGGGGCGTCCATAATAATGTATTCTTGATCGCACGTATTCTTAAGAATGTGTTCCAGGTTACTGCTGATTCTCTGATGAGTTGTAGTCGGTGATGGCTTCAGTTCCAACTTCCCGCCGACAATCTCATACTGATTCCCGTCTTCCGGGAGCTTCATGTAGTCGTCTACTGTCCATCCCGATTCCTTAATTGTTAGTGGATTCGACTTCTTCCCTTCATATCCCATAAGCGCCACCCTGGTCAACGAGAATTGTTTAACGCCTCCGCTGCAATTTCTCTTCTGGCCGAAATTTCTTCCAACAGTTCGGTATACTCCGGATTCGCCGCTACAATCATTTCCTTAATGTTGGCTGCGTGTTCACTAAGAATGTTGGCTGCGTGTTCACTAAGGGAGGGCACCGTATAATTCCATCCCTCACCGTTAGCATCCACACACTTTTTCAACAAGTCCAGTAACGAAGTACCCCACTCCTTCTCATCCAGGTTTTCCGGGAGTTCGGGGTAATAATGGAAGTATACGCCGTGCATCAGTTTTTCTGCGATGGAAAGCAGTCTGAACGGGAGATCCCCTTTGTGGATTTGATCGGCGATTTCTTCCGGAAACTTTTGATCATCCTGGGCCAACCGATCAAACTGACTTTGATCGATAATATGTTCTTCCTTGGCGATCCACAGCTCTACCCAATCGACAACCCTTGCGAAGTCGGTGGGAAGCCCCAGTTCCAAATCGGGAGAAGGCTCGTCCAAATTCACTACATAAGATTGCCCGAACTTGTTGACTCTCACATTCCCTTCCACTCCCAACCAACGAAGCGACAAAAGAGCGTGGGTCTTGGCAGCCGGTTTGGCTTCTTCGCTTCTGCACAGACGCCGCAACATTTTTTCGCTCCGGGTATGAGGATAGTAACGGAGAATTCGGACGCCCATTACGGATGTTTCGGGTGTTTCGATCCAGTCTTGAAGAGTGTCCAGAATTTCCTCGACTGGTTCTTCCATCATCCAATCCAGATCCAGTTGTCGTTCCGCCAGATCCTTCAAGGGAAGCATTCCGTGTGCTTCCAGGAAGTCAACATCGAATTCATGAACCATTTCACGAAAGGACCGTTCCAGATCGGCTGCCATCTTGGGAAGTGACTGCCGGAACTTGTCCGGTATCCCACTGGATTTCAAGGCTAATCGAAGCCACTCCGCGAGGGCTCTCGGATTTTCCCGAAAAACGATCAGGGCTTGCACAACCAATTCTTCGGTAAAAGGCAGCTTTTTCAATGCATATCGAGCTAAAATCGTTTGAGTGTCATCATAAGACTGCATCATGGCAGTGGATAGCGCCAGTCCTACCCACGCCTCTTCACTCTTCTCATTACCAGTGACCGCCTTGTAGAAATAATTTGCCGCAGCCCCAAATGCTTCTGCCATCATATAGTCGTGGGCTTTGTCCAAAGTTTCTTGAACATCAACAAAATGCATAACAAGAAGCCTCCCTGCTCTTACAGATTATCAAGCCTTTCTTCAATAACTTCCCGGTCCGGTTGATCACAAAACGGAAGACCCCAGCGATAAATTTCCGCAGCTTTTTGTTTGTTGCAGAGTTCCGGCAATGAGTTGGGTGCGTTGTCAATATCCCCCACCCTACATATCCCCAGACACATGTTGGATGCTCTTCTGTCAAAGCTTGGAACAAGTCTTCCCCTTTCTCATGCGATCAAGCACGGGATCAATATCGCGGTGACCTCTTTCTTGCATTTTAGCATCCTTTCTTTCACAATTGAACCTCCCGTGACTAAAGTCACGGGATTCTTGGGTAAAGCCGAGTAACCTCGACTAATTTACCAAGCTATCTCCGTAGTTCCTACGGTTCCTGCGATTATGCAGATAGTAGTCTTTTGCCTTCGGCAAGAATGTTTCTACTTGCGTTAATGTCCCTTTGATGATGCGTATTGCAAGAAGGACATATCCATTCTCGTAGATTCAAGTTCTTCACTTCCTTGTTCTGATAATGACACTTCGAACAAAGTTGAGAAGAAGCGAATGCTTTGCCTACTGCCACTACGGTACGTCCGAACCATTTCGCTTTATATTCGAGCGTGGTACGGAACTGATACCAAGATACTTCACTGATGGCTTTTGCCAACTTGTGATTTTTCATCATATTGGATACTTGCAAATCTTCAATCGCGATGATGTCGTGGTTTTTGACAATATGCGTTGAAATCTTTTGCAAGTAGTCTGTTCTTGCATTCGCAATATGCTCGTGGAGTCGAGCCACTTTAATTCGTTGTTTATTCCAGTTGGATGATCCCTTCTTGCGTCTGGAAAGTTTGCGTTGTTCACGGGCTAATTTTTTCTCTAACTTGCGCAGGAATTTAGGATTAGCAAATACTTCTCCATTGGAGAGTACAGCAAAATCCTTTAACCCAACATCGATGCCAACATCTTTGTTAGCTTTAGGCAGTGCATGCACTTCTGTTTCAACCGGAGTCGTATGGCCTGAAGGCGTTCGTACATTCTACAATCTCTCGTGCGTTTAATTCGCTCTTCAATTTCAGCGATGGTTTCCTTGTTTTTCATGGCCATTCACCGTCCTATTATTGATCTCGATTAGTTCGACGGTGGAGCCATGAAACCCTCTCTGATTCTGGAACTATTCAGGTTCAACTTATATAGAAACTGTCGTACCGAAAATATGGCAATCAGTATCATGCACGAACAATCATTTGTTAAAATGAAATTTAAAGATAACATTGTGGAGGTACTTACTAGAGTCTGTTTAAAAACTACGTACTGAATTAAAATTCTGAACAAAATCTCACCAAGCGGAATTCCTTTT
>NZ_JBHSHC010000083.1:0-1046 GCF_042652925.1 Effusibacillus consociatus | reverse complement strand
GGATCAAGCGCAAACTCAAAAAGCCCAGAAAGAAAGGCAAGAAAAATGAGAAGCAAGAGCCCAAAAACCCCAAGATTACTGAAAAATTGGTCGCTCGTGCCCTGCGTTCCGACAAAATTCACTACTCTCCGAAAGCCCGCGACCTGCTTCAACAACTGTTTCAAACCTTGTTTGTGCTTCCGTCTGCCGCTAAAGGGTTGCTGGGCAACACTTCTTCCTTTCGCGTCATCGGAGATGGTTCCCCCGTTGAAACGGGACTCGGCCCACGACGCCCTCCCGATCTATACCCTGCTGGAACACGATGATGTCTCCGCCATCATCGACCTGAACCTCAGGCGTTCCGGCAAGTTGTATATTTTCTTCTGCAAGTTTCGATAAACCTCATGATCAAAACGAATGTGGATCTTATTGGCTTTCAGTTGGGTTGCAGATTGCGTTCGGACCTCAAATGTTACGAATCCTTGACCGATTACCGGGGTCCGCGCGAATCCGTCTTTTACAATCTGTCCCGATTGTTCTGCAATTCGAGTTGGCAGCAGTTCTGAAGTAAGAAACACCTTCTCTCCCGGTTCAAAAGTGACCTCCAGATTCTGACGGACCAAATAAAGTGCGCTTCGGTTGTTCATCTCGCCTTTCACAGTCACCATATCAAGCGGGTCTTCTGACCAGCCGAACAGGGTAACGGTACCTTTCTCAATCGGAGTTTGCCTCGTTGTATATGCCATTAATGAGTCGTATCGTTGATTCAATTCTTGCAGTTCCAGGCCGATCGGTAACATCTCTCTCGAGAAAGGACGACCGTTCGGGTTTTCCGGAGAAACGGAACGATCTTCGAGTTCAACTTTAATTTGCTGGCTTTCCCCGATTGGAAGATCCCGTAAAATTACGACATGCGAACCAATCGCTAACCGAACATCGCGAAGATTAAACCGCGACCGGTTTGTGATAGTTCCTTCTATGAACTTATCTTTAAAAAAGGCTCAGTTCAAAGATAGTGTTGCTTACAAACGTATGTTCTGATATTCTCGGTATAAGAACGTACGTTT
>NZ_JBHSHC010000082.1:0-11001 GCF_042652925.1 Effusibacillus consociatus | reverse complement strand
TTTAAAAGAGCAACTCCAGCCTGGTTTTATGTGAACCAAATTGGCAGCTGCTCTTACTATACAAGGAGGATATTTGAATGAACATTGATGTTGTTGTGGATGCTAAAGGATTGTCCTGTCCGATGCCGATTGTAAAAGCCAAAAAAGCGATTGACAGTTTGCAATCGGGTCAGATTATGGAACTTGAAACAACTGATAAAGGATCGGTAAATGACTTTCAAGGTTGGGTTAAACAAACCAAACATGAGTTGATTAAAATGGAAGAAGACAATGGAGTGTTTAGATTCTTCGTAAAAAAAGGGTAATCGTTGCGGGGCACTGTTCGGGTGCCCCCTTTTAAAAAAACGTTATGTTGAATGTGCTTGACATGCAAGGATTTCAGTGTATAATAATACCCGTATGGGTATATTATAAAACCCATATAAACCACGTAATGTGAGCATAAAAACTTGAGTAATTGACCAAAATTAGAAAGAGATGGTTCTTAAACCAGCTCCTTTTTTAAAGGAAACTAAATACCCCATAGGGCATTTATGCAATGTTAGTTGCAGAGATTGGGGGAGTAGAAATGAAAGATACACTGAATAATTTCACGGAATATGATGATTCTATTAAACATCGTTTGAGGAGAATTGAAGGACAAATTCGTGGTGTTCTGAACATGATTGACCAAGAGAAAGAATGCCGGGATGTGATTACACAGTTGACTGCCATTCGTTCTGCTGTGGATCGTGCAATTGTCTTAGTATTAGCCAGCAACATGGAAGTTTGCATCCGCGAAGAACTTCAAAAAGGCAACAACCCGGAAAAGGTGGTCCAGGAATGGATTGATCTCTTGATGAAGAGTCGTTAAACAAAATGAAATTGAGGTGAAGGATATGTTTCATTACACTGTTGAAACCAACAAAACGGTAGATGAAGCCGTACATGCTGTCGAGGAAAGTCTTAAAAATCATAAATTTGGGGTCTTGTGGCAATTGGACATTCCTTCCAAGTTGCAGGAAAAAGGTGTTGACTTTACTCAACCTTACCGGGTACTCGAGGTCTGCAATCCCGTAGAGGCTAAGCGCGTATTGAATCAGAACAGCTTGGTAGGATATTTCCTTCCCTGCAAAGTTGTTGTTTATGAAGAGAACGGCACCACAAAAATCGGCTTACCCAAGCCCACTGCAATGATACAAATGGTGAATGACCAGACCTTAATAGAAATTGCGCAGAACGTAGAGGAAACTTTGATAAAGGCTGTAAATGAAGCAAAATAATTTAAACCGATTGACGCCTGAAAGGGCGTCAATAAAAAACTCTTTTATATACCTGGGTAGGTATTTTGATTTGTGGTGAAAGAGGGGAATTTATGTTGGAAGTTACAGGAGATGCTATTGAAAAATTAAAAGATATCATTGGCAATAAGCCTGGCAGAATGGTCCGTCTTTACATTGCAGGTGTAGGCTGAGGCGGACCTAATTATGGAATGGCTCTGGAAGAGTCAATGGAAGAACATGATAAAAAGGTCGAAATTGGGGGAATACAGTTCATTTACAATTCTGGACTGGCTCCATATATAGAAGGGATTAAGATCAGTTATTCTGAGTCATGGTTAAGCAAAGGATTTCAAGTTTCTCATAATGGATTCTCAGGCTGTTGATAAAAGTGAACTATTTCAAGGAGGGGTAATTATGGAGGATAAAAGCACAATCGTTGTTTTTAGTGGAGATTTAGATAAAGCGATGGCAAGTTTTATAGTTGCAACCGGCGCAGCGGCGATGGGGAAAGAGGTCACAATGTTCTTTACTTTTTGGGGATTGAACATTCTTCGAAAAGATCAATATGTTAAAACTTCAAAAAGTTTCATGGATAAAATGTTTGAAAAAATGATGCCTCGGGGACCAGAAAAACTGGGAATCTCTAAGATGAATTTTGGTGGTCTGGGTGCCAAAATGATGAAATATGTGATGCAGAAGAAAAATATTTCCACCCTGCCTGAATTGATACAAACAGCAAAAGATTTGGATGTCAAAATCATTGCATGCAGGATGTCTATGGATGTTTTGGGGATAACAGAGGAAGAACTGGTTGATGGAATTGAATATGCCGGAGTAGCTACCTACTTGGCAGAAGCGGATCAAAGCAAACTGAATTTATTTATATAATTTTTTATGAACCATCTTGAAGAGAATGGAATATTGCTGTTAAGCAAACAATATGATGCGGAACTTAAAATGCTGAAGATCATCTGCGAATTTATATACCTATACAGGTATTTCAATTCTCCGATTACATTTAGGCGGTGGTCTATATGCACAAAAAACGCACCATTTATTTTGTGACAAAAAGCGAGAATGCCCCTTTTGTTCTCCAAGAAGCAATCGAAAAGTCTTCAGAACAAGAGGTAATCATTTTTTTCGATTTGGATGGAGCCCGTGTACTCGATCAAAGATATGCAAAAAAGATGGCGCGGGAAGGTCAATATAATATTGTTCCTCTATTCGCAGAGGCATTACGCAAAGGAATAAAGCTTTTTGGCTGCCAGATGAATGTGATGGGAGCCTGTGATATGCAGTGTATTGAAGGAGTGGAGAGTGCAGGGGTTGCCACTTTTCTGGATTTGGCCTATGAAGCCGATGCAGTTCTAAGTTACTAGGGGGGATAGCAATGGAGCGCAAGAAAGTCGTTGTGATGGCATTGCACAGTGAACTGGAGTCCGCCTATCCTCCTTTGAATATATCCGTTGGGGCAGCCGCTTCTGGTGCCGAAGTGATCCTAGCTTTCGCACGAGACGGGGTTGATATCCTAAATCCTAATTATATTCCGATTCCATCATCAGGAAGGGGATATTTGGCCAACACGTTAAGTGATTTTGGAGCTCCAACTGTTCAGGAATTGTTGAATATCGCTTCTGAGTGTGGGGTTAGAATGGTTGTTGTTGATAAGGACTTTGTTGAATCAAATTTGCCTGTTGAAAGCAAACCAATCAAATGGATTTTAAATGAAGCGGCAAGCGCTGATTTATTTGTTCATTTTTAGTCCAAGAGCGGTAACAGACCCGTAAAACCGGGTCTGTTATGGTTTGTCAACAATTCTTTATAACTGGCCCTGTGTAGGTCAAGGCGGTGTTATAAATGCACAGTCAATTAAAACGGTTACTCTGGCTGCATGGATCCTTTCTGGGAGTTGTTATTTTTTCCAATCTGTTTATTAACCTGTATCTTTGGTCTGTATTCAAGAATTTCAGCCGTTTAGGGCAATACAATTTAACCGTCGCTCTTTTTACACTAATTGGGTTTGTTTTGGGGATGTATGTGATTCGGTTGCGAAATATTCGATATTCGTTGGCTGGGGCAATTTTGTGCATGCTGACCCTATTTCTCTTACTTGTGTTTAGGGAGAAGGAAATTGTAGAGTGGTTATTTTTATTGGGCAGTCTTTATGGCAGCAGCTTAGGCATGTATTATTCAGGGTTTAATCTGATTTCCTTTTTTTTGACTGGAAAGGAGGAAAGGGATCTTTTTTTTGGCAGAGAGCAGATGTTAAATCGGTTTGTCTCTTTGGTCACTCCATTGACGTTTTCCTTTATAGTGTTTTGGTTTGGGTATAAAGGGGCCTTCAGTCTTATAAGTTCTATCCTCATGATTACCGTTTTGCTCACCTTTTTTATACCTAAAATAAAGACCGATTTTACAGTAGTGAATTTAAGGTATCGAGAAGTATGGCAAGAATATAAAAATGTTCTTTTATCAATTACCGGGTTTGGTTTTTTACAAAGTTGGATCCAGATCGCATCAAGTGTATTTTTATTTTTTTATTTGACTGATTCAACACGGGTCGGTCTGTGGAACAGTGTGTTTGCAACTATTGGAATTGGAATGGGATACTGGATGAGCAAGTTCAGCAAGCCGAAGAATCGCAAGTATTTGGCTTTAACGGGTACAATCTTATTATCGGGAGCGGCTTTAATCATCTTTTTTCCTAAAGCATGGACGGTTTTGGCTTTTAATGTATTGGCCGCGTTGACACTTCCAATGATCTGGCTCCCAATAACCGTAGTTCATTACAATCGGATTTCGGATTTATCATGTCCTTCAATTGATAATTGTCGAATTGGATTAAGTGCTCATTACTTGGTAATCCGTGAGTTCATGTTAAACCTAGGGAGAGTTTTGTTTTTCTTATTAATGGCGCTAGGTTTGGGTTATGAAGGCCCGAACATTCCTGTATATATAGTATTTGTTATCCTTTTCTTGCCGATTGTTATCTATCGTTGTAATGCCTTGTTTTTCGTCGAGAATAAGAGAAATATCTAAACTTGAATTGAATATTTGCTCCATTAAGGTGAAACCTATTTCTGATACGGATGGAGGTGGTTTTTATAAATATTTTCGAAGTGATGAAAGACGCGATTGAGCCTTTTTGGATGGAGAAAAACGACCTTTACATGTTGGGGAAGCTTATCATCTTTGGTGCTACTTAGCAGGCGTTGAGCAAACGATCCGTAACGATCAAATTGCTTATAACATTACTCAAGATGAGGAGTTAAAAGAGAAAATAAAGGACTTAATTAACAATGTTCATAAACCAATGAAACAGGAACTACGGATTTTCTTCGAAATGAAGGTGTCCCATTACCACAATCTTCTCCCGAAAAACCATTGTATAGTGAACTTCTTCAGATTCCAGAAGGCGGAAAACTTACAGATGATGAGATTGCCAATCAGATAGTTTGGGCTACTGTTATTGGAATTCAAATAGCAGTCAGAGGGCTTTCTGAGTCTACAAGAGCCGATGTGGCAGCTATGTTTGCTAAATATCAAATCCTGCAAGTGACTTGGTCAGTAACGATGAAACAATTGATGGAAAAACGGGGATGGCTCAAGGTTCCTCCATATTTTAAGGCTTAGGTGATAAAGGTTTAACTCCAAAACCATTTTGGGAGGTAAGACATGCATAAAGTAATGGTTCTTGGAACGGGCCGGCCGGTTTAACTGCCGCATTTACTTGACGCGAGAACGGAGGTTTAAGTTGAAATCCAAATTTCGAGTTAGAGGAATTCTCTTGGGAATTCTGTTGCTTTTAGTTATTGGTATCTTTTTTTCAAATGTAATCCCTGCTAGAAGATGGCTTAGTAGCATATTTCTTTCGTCAAAAGGTGAAACAGCTTTACTTATTCCCCAGATCCTGGAAGATCAAAATCCCTCTTCGGAACTGGCGGAGTACAATTTGACTGCACAGCGTTCAACAAAGGAATTCATTAAAGGAATCAAAACCGAAACTTATGGTTACAACGGGGATTATTTAGGACCGGTAATACGGGTAAAAAAAGGAGAAACCGTTTCAATCAAATTAAAAAATTTGCTTGGAGAAACCACCACGGTTCATTGGCACGGACTGGAACTACCGGGGGATATGGATGGGGGCCCCCACAACGGAATTCAACCGAATGAAACTTGGAATCCCCAATTTACCATCAATCAGTCTGCTGCAACCCTATGGTTTCATCCGCATCCTATCCACAAAACTGGAGCGCAGGTTTACAAGGGTTTAGCGGGTCTTATATACATTGAGGATGAAGTTTCCCAAAAGTTGAACCTCCCCAAGGATTACGGACAGAATGATTTTCCTTTGATTCTGCAGGACAGAAGGTTTACCAAGGATGGACGGATGCCTTACGACCTAGGAATGATGGATGTCATGCATGGTTTTCAGGGGGACACTGTTCTTATCAATGGGGCTGTCAATCCGTTTCTTGAAGTACCGCAGGGAAAGGTGAGGTTTAGAATTCTGAATGGTTCAAACGCTAGAATATATAACTTACACTTGACGAAAACAAGTGAGTTCTGGCAAATCGCATCTGATGGGGGATTTCTGGAAGCACCGGTAAGATTAAATCAAGTGGATTTGGGTCCGGCAGAAAGAGCGGAAATTATTGTAGACTTTTCAAATTTTAAAACCGGTGAAGTAATTCAGTTGCAAGACCGTGATGAAAACCTAATGAAATTTATTGTAAAGGATAAGTCGACCAAGAATGTAACTATCCCGAAATCCATTACTTCTATTCCAAAAATTGAACCGTCTTCGGCAAAAACTACAAGAAAATTTGTATTCCAGGGAATGGGACATATGGTGAACATTAATGGAAAACAAATGGATCCCAGACGAATTGATGAAGAACTAAAGATCAACACTACTGAGATTTGGGAGATATCCAATGCCTCAACAGGAATGATGGGGGGAGGCATGGCTCATCCGTTTCATGCTCATGGGGTTCAGTTCCAGATTTTGGAGCGTAATGGGAAAGAACCACCGAAAAATGAGCGCGGGTGGAAGGATACGATCCTTGTCCAACCAGGAGAAACGGTAAAGGCCATCGCAACTTTTAAGTACAAAGGAATCTTCATGTACCATTGCCATATCCTTGAGCATGAAGATTCCGGGATGATGGGGCAATTTCAGGTCAAATAAGAAACCAGAGGATGGCTCAAGGTTCCTCTATATTTTCAGGCTTTTTAACTCCAAAACCATTTTGGGAGGAAGGACATGCATAAAGTGATTGTTTTAGGAACGGGTCCCGCTGGTTTAACGGCAGCTATTTACTTGGCTCGTGCGAATATGAAACCAATAGTTATAGAAGGTATGGAGCCAGGAGGACAATTGACATTAACTACGGAAGTTGAGAATTTTCCAGGTTTCCCCGAGGGAATTATGGGTCCTGATCTGATGGAAAACATGCGGAAGCAAGCTGAGCGTTTCGGTGCGGAGTTCCTAAAAGGTTGGGTAAGGAAAGTGGATCTGTCAAAACGTCCTTTTAAGGTGTTTGTAGATGGCCAAGCCGACTTGGAATCCGAAACTCTAATTATCTCCACTGGGGCTTCCGCAAAAAGGTTGGGGATTCCCGGGGAGAAAGAAAACACAGGTCGTGGAGTTAGTACTTGTGCCACTTGTGATGGTTTCTTTTTTCGAGGGAAAAAAGTCATCGTTGTTGGTGGTGGAGATTCTGCTATGGAAGAAGCCAATTTTCTCACGAAGTTTGCAACCGAGGTTCGTATCGTACATCGACGAAATGAATTGCGGGCATCAAAAATCATGCAGGATCGAGCTCGCAACAACAATAAAATCACTTGGAGCTTAAACTCTACACCAATAGAAGTGGTAGCGGCTGAGAACAGAGTAACAGGACTGAAGGTACGTAATAATGAAACCGGTAACGAAGAAATTTTAGAAACGGATGGCCTTTTTGTAGCCATTGGACATACACCAAACACAGGATTCTTGGAAGGACAAATTCAAACCGATGAAATGGGGTATATTACTGTAAAGCCGGGATCGACTGAAACGAATGTTCTTGGTGTTTTCGCTTGTGGGGATGTTCAGGACCATAAGTATCGTCAAGCTATTACTGCAGCGGGTACTGGGTGTATGGCTGCGCTTGACTGCGAGAAGTTCTTGGAAGGAAATGCAATTCATGATTGGAGTCTTGTTTTAAAGAGTTAGATTGAAGAGTCTGCCGATAGGAGGGTTTAACGTGGAAACTGTAAATGAGTCTAAGTTTGATGAGTTATTGCAATCTGAGAAACCCACTCTCGCATTTTTTACGGCTGTTTGGTGACCTTACTGCAAACGGCTGGGTCCAGTCGTGGAAAAACTTGAAAGAGAATATCCCAATGTTAATTTTGTGTATGTAGATTCAGATGATCAACCGGCATTACCCCAAAGATACGGTGTTTTAGGTCTTCCCACATTGATTCTTTTCAAACAAGGGAAACCGCTTGATCCGCTGGTTGGGGCCCAACCGGAGACAAACATTCGGACTTATATTGAAAAATAATGCTAACCATGCCCGTTCTTCTTAAACGGGTATATTAAGTTGCAACAACATACCTAAGGGGGTATAATAAAGGTACTATTTATCTCGAGGTGCAAGCACATGGAATATACGGATTCGATGAAAAACCGTCTGCGCAGGATTGAAGGGCAGGTACGTGGAGTTATAAGCATGATGGAACAAAACAAGGATTGTCGAGAGGTTGTTACCCAACTCACAGCGATCCGTTCAGCTGTTGATCGGGCAATCGGGTTGGTCGTAGCAGGAAATTTGGAAGCTTGTATCCGTATTGAATTGGAGAAAGGAAATGATCCGGATAGAGTGATTAAAGAAGCTGTCGATTTACTTGTGAAGAGCCGTTAATTTGAACTGGGGGGGAATCTTATTGGCGCATCGATTTGACCCGAAAAATATTCATAAATTGGACAATCCTGAACGCCGTACGCTCTTGCCGCCGACTGAAATCCTCGCTGAATTGAATATTCAAGAGAAAGATGATGTTGCGGACATTGGTTGCGGCCCGGGCTTTTTTACGATTCCTGCTGCCAAGATGACAAATGGTACAGTTTATGCTGTAGATGTAGAGCCGCAAATGCTTGATTATATTAAAGAGAAGTCAGCAGCAGAAGGAGTTGCCAATATCAAATTGGTACAAAGTGACGCTGAGAAGATTGACTTGCCCGATGCAAGCGTCGATAAGGTATTCTGTGCGTTCGTCTTGCACGAGGTGGGAGATTTGCAACAAGGCCTTATGGAGATCAAAAGGATCTTACGTTCCGGTGGCAAGCTTCTGGTGTTTGAATGGGAAAAGAAAGTGACAGAATCCGGGCCTCCGGTTGAAGAACGGCTTGATGCAACCGTGCTGGAGAAAAAGATACAGGCGATCGGATTTAAAACGAAAATTTTTCGACCGAATCCGAACCATTATATGATACTGGGAGAATAGTGAACTTGTTTTGCCAAAACGCCCTTATTTTTTCATGGGCGTTTTTACATATGTAACAAATTCGCGGAGGATAGAAAGATGGAAAAAGAACCGAGGGTCGATGCAAAGTACGTCCAACAACATCTGGCTAATGAGCGGACTTTTCTTGCTTGGATACGGACAAGCATCACGATTGTAGGCCTTGGATTTTTGGCAGCCGGAGTAGTCTTTCGATCCACCCCATACACCCGCTTGACCAATACCGTGGCCGCATTTGTCGGAATTGGATCAGTATTCTTGGGAAGTCTAGTGTTTGCATTTGCTACAAAAAACTACTACGCAAACCGAAGGGCGATTAATAATGAAACATTCCGTTCTCCAAACGGGATTGTTTTATTGATTTTTGTTTCTCTGATGCTTATTAATAGTTTTTTGATGAGTATAGTGGCTATTTTGTTGTTGTATTAATAGGGGGATGAAGATCAAAATGCAAGTGATTCTATTTTATATCGGTGACTTTCCAGTCCGATCTTACGGGTTAATTGTTGCCATCTCAATCTTATTGGGAATGGGAGTGGCGATTTATTTTGCCCGGCAAGCAGGAAGATATGTCCAACACGTTTCGGGACTGGCGATGTATGCCATTATTGGGGCCCTTGTTGGTGCCCGGCTTTGGCAGGTATTCTTTTTTGAATGGGAATATTACGCGAAGAATCTTTTGGAGATATTTGCTCTTTGGCATGGAGGGATGTCGATTCAGGGAGGACTGGTGGGCGGCTTTGCAGCAGGTGCCTTCTATACTTGGAAGTACAAGGTGCCATTCTGGGACTTTGCTGATACTGTGGCACCGGGGATTATTTTCGGACAAGGGATCGGACGCGCGGCTTGTCTCATGAACGGGGATGCATTCGGATCGCCTACCGGTGGTAACTTTGGGCTTGTTTATCCCCCAGGTACTTATGCTTATGATACATACGGATCACAACCACTATGGCCGGCAGAGGTTTGGGAAGGTCAATGGGATATGGTTGTTTTTGCTCTATTGTTGATTCTGAAGCAGACAAATTGGCCGGTCGGATACGTCTTTTTATTCTATAACATCCTATACTCCATTGGACGGTTTCTTCTAGAGTTTCTTCGTGGGGACACAGCGAGAACTCTCGGAATGACAGCCGCTCAATGGACCAGTCTGGCGGTAATTGTAATTGCATTTGGTTTCATGGTGTACTTGAAAATGCATCCTGCTCGTAGAGGTGAACAAAGTCAAACGGAATCCTAAACATGGATATTCGGTAGTGTAGTCGTTTCTCTTTAGCCCCCTAGAGAACTTGGACACTAAGAGTGTATTTTGATTACACTAGTAGTGACAAGGAGGCAGGGCAATGAAGAGAAATAAGCAGAGAATGGAGGTTAGCAGATTCTTATGGTCTGCTAGCGGAGTAGAAACTGCTGTAGAGTTGACGCTAAGCCCGCTGGATGCAACCTCCACATCGGTAAAGGTACGTGAGGATGGTTGGGAAGGCAACGAAGAAGGTATCAAAAGTTATGGACAGCAAACCCAAGGCTGGGTTGACATGCTTCTATGCATGAAGGCTTTTCTTGAATATGGTATCAATTTAAGAAGAGGTCATTCGGGTTAGGTACAAATCATTTATTCTCAAAAGACCCTTTCACAACACATGTCACACTCTAGTTGCCGTTAAAGCCGAAGGAAATTGGCGTATCCAACTTTTTCAGATACCCCAGCTCAGTTTCATGGAAGACCTGAGTTAGCTGAACAAATGACAGAAGAGTTAAGAGAATTACTTAAGTGAGTCCACAGTTTGGATTAGTTTCATGAGTTTTTACACTCCTTTTTCTGGTTTCTTACGTATATGATATCGAAATTATAAATAAAAAAAGTGAACCTTCTTCTTCGTTCATTCAAAAGGACTTTAATTCCATCGAGAAGCTAAAACCATGGATTTTGAGTGTTGCTATGAATGAATGCCGCAATTTCCTCAAGAAAAAAGCGCGGGTATTACTGTTCAATGATTCAAGTTTTTAGTTCAAAAATATGGCATCTTCTCACAAAGTGGAGACACAAATCGTGGAAAAAGAGACGAAGGGAGAACTGATATACTTAATTTCAATGTTGCGACAGAAAATTCAGGAAGTGATTGTCTTTAAAGATCGACATGTTTTAAAAATAGGCTCAGTTCAAAGATAGTGTTGCTTACAAACGTATGTTCTGATATTCTCGGTATAAGAACGTACGTTT
>NZ_JBHSHC010000081.1:0-10709 GCF_042652925.1 Effusibacillus consociatus | reverse complement strand
GTCTCGATCTGCGGCCAGAAGTATAGCATCTCTTCCCGCATCATCGATAAAACATCCCGCTGCCAATCCGCCAGAATCTTGCTGTGCTCCATGATAAAAAGAATCATATCTTTCTCAGGCCGAGCCGGCACTTTCTGAAAAACGTTCGGTTGCTCATCCGTTTTTTTCTTCTGATCGCGTGAATCGAGTCTCCATAGGTCTTCGTAAGGTGAATCCGTTTCAACCTTCGGTTTTTCACCCGGAAAATCTTCTCGCGGTCGTTTCCGGGCAACCTGTGAAGGATCGATATGCTCTTGTATGGCAAGAACTGCATCAACAGTTCCTCAACCGCATCTTTCCCGTACTGAATTTCATAAGAGCCGATACGGTCTGCTGAGGCAGCCATACTCTCGACCATGTAGCGGGAAGTATGAGCAAACCGGGAATTATTTTTAAAGAAATCGCAGTGAGCGAAGTATCAATAATTCAAATAGCCCCGAATAAATTATGAGGACTTACCCAAAGTCCAATAACGAACGATGCCTTTACATTAGTTCCATTAAGAAACAATCCCCAATTTTGAATAACGCTCCAGTTGTAACTTCCAATCTTGACCAAGCCTCTCTTCGAACCAGCGGGAAACGGAGTAACAGAGCATAAATTTTTCTGTCGGTTTTACCCCCAACTGGGCAAACGTCAGGTACAGTAAGTTCAGCACCAACCGCTTGCTTTTGAATTCCGTGCTACGTTTGATTTCTGCATATTCCGGAATGTTGTTGAGTGTTTGGTGGAAATCGCTAATCGTGCCTTCGTACCCTTGATTCCATCCTTTTTGTTCGATGATTTTCATATAGGTGTCCGCTTCCGGAAGCACCAACTCACGCTGTTCAATCAGTGGAAGTGTCTTTTGGATCAGCCCTTTATAAAAATTGGTCCAGGTGTGGAATAAGTCGCTTTTTAACAATTCCTCCTCAATTAGTTGGGTCAGAAACGACTTGTTATTTTGGAATTGTTCTTCAAAAACGTTACGGATTACACCCTTTTGGTCAAAGCGATTTAAAAAGGCCTCAGCATGAGAACGATAGCTTAACTGGTGGCGTGAACGGTCGCCCAGCGATTCCACTGCTGCCAACATCAGATATATTAGGTTTTTAAACTTTGCCCCTTCCGGTTGCCCCAAGACCTCTAGCACCATGTTGTTTGTGTCCACATAATATGCACGTACCTCCTCCGTCCCCTTGTCGCCCCAGATGTCGTTTCGAAGCACGGATTCCTGAATTTTTACCGTCAAGTCCTGCTCAAGCGGCAGATAGTCGTTCTCAAGTTCAAACACACTCAACTGTTTGTACTGCTTCACTACCTGCTCTTCGGTCAACGGTGTTTTTGCCGCATATTTGAAGATCTCTTGCTGAAGATAGGACACGAGTTCCTCTAGAAGCGCATCGGTGTCCGCTTCTGTTGGAAAGCCGATATGCGATTGAATGTGCGGTCCTTTTTTCCAATGACGCAAAAAGAAGGATCTAATGTTTTGATTATTTCCGTACTTCTCCAATAACGGTTTGATTTGTTCCAACAAAAACGGAGTATGCATCTGAGTGTCATGCAAGTAGATATGAATTGCGTGCCAGTTCATCCTTGATTCCCCCATTCTTTTAAACTGCGGCTCAACAAAAAGGTTATTTGGGCTTCCATAATAGGCGAGATACCCCAACGGTTACAGTGCATATGAATCCACGACCAGTAAAGTTGCCCCAGTGCCGTGGCTTTGTCGTCCCACTCGACAATCGAAGGGATCTTCACTCCATTGGGAACAAATTCACCACGTTCCACCGCCTCTGCCACTTCCCCTGCGAACGCTTGATATTGCCTGTAAAAACTGTTGTCCGCCTGTTCCGACCAATAGTACCTAACCACCTCTTGCATCACGGCGCTATTTTTGACCAGTATCTCTTCAAACTGATACAGCGCCGCTTCAACGCTTTGAGGTTGGTAGGTTTGCAGCGTTGAAAGACAATAGGAACGCAAAAAGTCAATCTCCTGCTGACAGTTAAGGCCTAGGCTTTTCACCATATAAGCGATGCTTTGCATCCCAATGTTGTATTTTTGCTGCAGACTGACCGAATTGGTAGACAATAGTTTAATCACATACCGGGATGAAAACTCAAACTGCACTTCGCTTAACGCCATCATTTTCTCACCGTTGTAGCGTTCCACCTCCGGTTGATACTCCATTTGTGCTATGGTTTGATTCGGATGCCAGTCCAACTCCCGGCTTTTGTCGGTTAAAACCTGGTATTGTTTGTAATACTCGTCCTTGCTGACCATAACAGTGCTTGGGTGGGCGACAAAAAACGATTCGACCGTCTCAAGAACATCCCGTTGCTGCTCCTTGTCAAGATCCCGAAAGCGCCAGCGCAAATGCGGACCACCCTCCCAATAGCGGATGAAGAAAAAAGGAGGAAATGGTCGCTTTTCCCATTTGCGGTTTAGTTCATGAAACATCTCCACGATCAGTCGGTCCCATTTCTCCTGATCATGATAGAAAACATGATAGCTGTGCCACCCCATTACAGCCCCCCCTTGTTATAGGTCTCGACCAACAGTTCGATCATGTGTGTTTTTCCTTGTACTTGAACAGGCAGCGTTTCCTGGGTGGGCAAAGCCTCCTCGATGATCAGCCGCCCGTTCATAAGTTGAACTTGGTTCAAAAGAACTTTGATAAATGTTATGTTGCGTGAATCGATGTACTGCGGCTTACGCATTCCGTCTTGATATGTACTTTTTGCATCGGTACTGCCGAATTGGTCCACCAGGTTTGCCCGGATATAAAAGCGCTCCGGAATTTCGTGTTTACGAAGCCAGTTTCGCAGTGCTATAAACGTGCCAAGGTACTCACCTTCTACGTGTGAAGCTCCTATCGCTCGCAAAAAGCTGTCTTTTTCCACCCACCATTGTCGGCGCTTCAAGATTGTACCGTTGACTTTGACGCGCGGGAAGTACAAAATATCTTGTTCCTTGAGTTGTGGGTAACGACTGTAATAGTAGGATTCGTGAAACGCAAGGTCGGGATTGGACAGTTGCGAAAAATAGATTAAAAAACGGAACAATGGCGGTAGAAGCTTGAGGTTTAAAAATTGCAGATACAACAGTCTAATCTTTTTCCCTCTGCTCTTGGAATACAAAGTTAACTGCCGACTCTCTTTGTCATAGCAAATTAAAATGTCCCTCAAATCGATTTGTTTCTCAGGCGGTTTGCTGCTCTGGATGCCCGGATAGACGACCTCGTAATCTACTATGTCAGGATGTAAGTTGGCATTGAATCCAAACACACCGTTGAGTTCCGCCCAGATTGTTTCTTCCCCCTCCGTTTCCTTGATGTGGTGGCGCGTCATCTCATTTAATGACATATCGACCCACTTAGACATACCACCCATAAATCGACTCATAAAACGACCGTGCCCGTCGGAGAGCTTGTTAATAACAAATTCACCATGCTGAGAGATCGGTTGCAAAAAATACGACCACGAGTTCGGACTCATCAATGCCAGTTCAGACGGAATCCGAAAGGCCACCTGCTCCAGATAGGATGCATCAAACTGCACGTCTGAACCATGGTCAAATCCTGCAAACACCTTGCGAAACAACTCTTCACGAAGCTCTTTCCACTGTTGGTAGATAGGATTGTCCACAAGTTTTCCGACAACAAAAGCAGGCGTTTCCTCAGCTTGGGGCTGAGCGCCCAACTCGGCCTGTACTGCCTGCTGAAACCGGAGAATGTTTTCGCACACACCGTCTTCACCGTATGTTTTCAGAAATATCTCTTTGATGAATAACTTGGTCGGTAGCTGAGTGTCAAACAGTGGAAAGATTTTTTGCAGTGGCCCGACATCCTGCAAAAAACGGTCTAATAGCGCGCGCGGTACCTGCATCGGATGCTCAACAAAGCAATCTTCGTAAAATAGCGGTTTGATCTGTTCGACAGATTCGTCTAATAGACCTACCAACTCTGAATACGCTTCCTCGATAGCAGTTTTCAATTCATCCCGCTCCTTCATGTTGTAGCGGGCGACTAACTCTTTAAATCTCGCAATCTTAGCCATCAACACCCGCACCAGATCCTGCGGTACTTCCGGATGATTTGCGACCCCGCACAGATGTTTGTAAATATCCTCCAGATAGTCGAGATTTTGCTCACAGAACGGTACCTGATATTCAAGAAGTCCCATCTCGATTAACTTTTCCAAATATTCTAACACCTGGGAATGCTCCGCTTCTTTTCCCATTAACAGTTGAACAAGGTCTTCTACCACAACCTTGTTGTATTTGACATACTGGCAGATTTGGTTTACCTGCTCGTTGTACGGCAGCGTTCCCCATTTTTCGTTCTGTTTTAAAAATTTTGTGGTAATGCGTTCTCTTTCAACGCTCAAAAAAATCAGATTCCCGCCGCTCGGGTCGGTTCGCAGATGTTTATTGGGAGCAAGCGGCAGGAAAAAACGTATGTCGCTTTTGGTGATTAACTCCCAAATGTAGATTGCCACCATGTTATTGACTTGCACGTTCGACTTCCAAACCATTTGCGGCAACGTATACACGTCCCAGTCCTCGGACAACTCCCCGAGCCCAACCATCGTGAAGGTGGAGAACGGACTAGTCTTGGCGATCATGCGCGTCAGATAAAGCAATACAGAGCGCTCGATTTTCTTCAACTTCCTCTCCTGCTGACTGATCGGCGTTTCCAGATAGCGTGGCCATTTTGTATACAAACTGTCACTGGATAAGGAGATCGCATGCATTAGAAGATCGTTGTTAGCAAGCTCTTGCAAATACTCCCGCTTCACTAGATATTCGCTCTCAAACGTCTCCTGGAGAGTAGTTCCTAATCCCGCCAATTGTTCGCGAATACCGATCCAAGCCCGAACCTGTTCGCTCAAATCTGCCGGAAGCGGAAGACTTTCGTAATCAATTATGATATTTTTGTTGTTGGCGATCGATTTTCTAAGTTTTAACAGTTGTTTTTTTGCATCGTAATCTTGTTCCGCCCCTATCAGAGGATACAAGAGGTTCAATAGTCGTTCAGAGGATTGGTTTAATTCCTTTTCCTTACACTCGATCTCCTCGATCAAATCGAGCGTTTTATTCATTTGCAACTTGTTCAAGATGTCTATCGCAACCGGCGCAATCCGAATCATCACCTTGGGAAATAGTTGAATCATTGTACCACCTCACTGATTATAAAAATGGGTGCGGCTCTCGCTCCAAAGAGAAACCGTATTGCCACACACAACTGTTCTTTATCATCACCTTCACCACACACAAGACCGGGTCGATCTTGCGAACCCAAGCAGGTGTCACATCAAAAGCGACAATCTCTTGACCGCGCTGGCTACATTCTTCCGTCATCCGCTCAAGCGCTTTCGTTAGTCCCTGCTCCCGGATTCCCTCGCCTTGCCGCATGCCGTTTTTATAAGAAGCTTCTTCTATCGGCAGCCTATCTAAGAAAGTAAACTTTTCCCGCTGTGATGGATGGAGATAAAAAAGCACATGGTCTTCCATTCGCTGAATGCTTTCTAGAGAATCTAAGAGAACTTCTGTTCTCTGTGCCTGTTCAGTAGTAATTTGTCTGAAGTTGAGATATCCGGTAAAAAGTTCGACCAAAGCCCCCAACACTGCCTTATGTGGATCAATCCCGGAGCCAATGGCATTTACTTGTCCACGCACCCAGCGCAGATGCACCCAAACGGTCGATAGGAGTGATTCGCCGCCGGTGTTGATAATCTGGACCTGACATCCTTCCTTTTGAAAGTAATCAAGGAGGTGAGCAATCTTATCCTCATTTGCAAAAAGATGTAGAGGCCAGCAGGTCATCCCTTCTTTTTCCTGCCAAACCGTGAGTGCACGATGCCGCTCCCATACTTCCTGTAGCGCATAAAAAGCGGCTTCAATTGCATGGGATCCGACCGCCGTGCCGTTTGAAGTGGTATGATGAAATCGACATTCTCCCCGACTATGTAATATTTCTTCGTTTTCAAAAAAAATCAGTTGCGCTGGTACCGTCACCGCTTCTCCCGTCATCAACGATGTTCCCTGCACCCAAAGGAAAGGCTTCTCCTCTTCAAACTTCGAGGCCCACTCCCCTCCAAGCAAATGATGTGGGTGAATGGCATTGGGCATCTGATTGTAAGAAGCCATTACGCCCGCCGCATCTCCCATGCTGCCGTTTAACGCCAGTCGCTCTACCGCCTCTAACAACGCGACCGAAGCGGCCGCTTGCTGATCAAAGCTCCGGCCGATTCCATATTCAGTTCTACAGGACAACTCTGTTTGCAGACGGGCGATCGCAAGACCTTTATATGTATAGACCTGAAGGTCCTTAAAAACGCTTACAGCCCCGAGCGGAACAGAGTTCCATAGTGCCTGAATCGCCCCCAAGTCCCGCTGCCGAAACGGTATAAGGTCTTTCACCTGCAGAGGCGGCATCTCTCTGTGATGATGTTTCGTGCAGTTGCCGCAATCAGGATGTGGAAACAAACGATACAGCTTAGTTTGTCCATCCGGTGTGACATGAACTGCCAACTGATAAGGAGATTCAGCGACCTTCTCTGTCAATGCACGGGCAATCGGCCCGATAATCTCCTTGTTTTTCAACTCCTCAGGGAAAAGAAGTCGCTCGCGATGATAGTAAGAAAGGCAGTTCGGACATCCCAACTTGGTCTCCTCACAGGTGGAAACCCACAGACCTCTTGCCGTGATTTCTACCGCGATCAAAGACGGATGTGAGTGGCGTGCTTGTGCCAATACTGTCAACCACTCTTGGTCCGTTTTTTTCGCGCGAAACACCACATGACTGAGTTCTTTTAGCTGTGTGTCATGTTCCAATTCCAACACATCCTTATTTGAAACCGTTTCCTTTACAAAACGATGATATGTAACATTAATATCGCGGTGATCCCCAAAACCATCTTCAAAGACACCATCAGTTTTGAATCGGCAGTCTGACTTTTCAACAGTCGTCTCATGCTGTTTTTCAAAAGATACAGATAAAGAATATACGAAACCGACATTTCTCCCGTCACCGTGAGCAGAATCTTCATCAAACTTTGATCTTGCAACAACAGATACGCTTGCGGAATCACGAGTAAGTACACTACCCAGACGGTAGTTTGAGCAAAACTTTTGGCGTATTTGTCAACCGACCAGGGCAATAAACGGAAATTGGTGACATTCAACCGTTCGGTCAAAATCTGAACCAACACGAATATAGCGATAAACGAAGCTACGGTATACCCGACCGCCTCCGCTAAGACTATCTCGGAAGAGCTAATCACTAAATTGAGGGCCATCGTGTTAGTGAGAATGTTAACTAAGACCCATTTGTTACTGGCAAAGTACATTCTCCAGTAGTACTTCATCATCCGGTTAAGATCATAAGACACATCATTTGCTTTCCGGCGGTTGGTCTTGCGATGAATCCATGGCCGCCTGCTGCTTCTATTACTGTTAAATCCTCCAAATATCTTATACACAAATAAGTTCCATGTTTTTTCCTGCCCTACATACACAGACCGTTGCCAGTCCATGTCATGTGTCATTGGAAGTGACCAACAAATCGCACTAACCAAAATGGCGGTACCAATTAAGACACCGTACACCGGCAGGACAAGACCCGTCCAATCAACCTGTAACAAAAACGAAAAAAAACTCACACCAGTTACAACGAGCACTGTGAGAACGGACATCATTACGCGACTTTTGAATTGTTTTTGAAACAGTTTCCACTGGAGAAGTCCCGCTAGAAAGTCAATTACTAAAAATGAACCGAACAATGATAGAGAGGTAATAAACGACAATAGATTCAGACCGATCAGCACCACGAGCAAAACCGCAAACTTCCCCGCCCTTGCAGCCTGCTCTTTGATAATCACATAGCGGAGATAGTTTTCGAGATTGAGTGGCAAAAAACGAAGCGCATAATCAGAATTCGTCAATTTAAAACGGGGGTCGATGTTTCCTTTCAATACATAGAGAAGCAACAACCCTACGGAAAACAACAGTTGCACCATGGTCGGGTTTATATTGAAACTTCCGGTAACATAGTAGTCTACTATGATTTCTCGCAGCACAAAAAATCCAAAAAGCAGAACAGGAATCAGATAAAAAAGCGTGGTCTTATCAAATAAAATTGAAAGGGCGAGCTGATTAATACTATAGATTTTTTTCCATCGTTGACCGTGGATTATTTTGAAAACAGAATGTTCCTTCACCATGCTCATCCTTTGGATACCTCAAAACCTCTTAGATTAGATATATCTCCATATTCTACCACTTCCCCTTTTTGCAATTTTATATAGGTGTTGCAAAACCCTTTTACCTTCTCAATCACGTGCGAGGACAATAAAACGGCCATTCCGCGCTCGGCACGTTTTTTCAATTCTTGCTCCAGGTAATAGGAAGCCTCTACATCTAAGCCGATAAAAGGTTCGTCGACAATCAACAGAGGTGTGTCGACAATCATGCTGCTGATGATATTCACTTTTTGCCGCATTCCTTTGGACAGATTCTCTGGATACTCCGACACCTTTTCACCCATCTCAAACATTTCAATGTAGGAATGGGCCCTTTTTTTAAATTCCGCCTCCGGGACCCCATAGCTTAACGCGAAGACCTGAAAATGCTGATAGACGTTGAGTTCATCAAACAGCATCGGCTCTTCGGGAATGTAGCTGAATTGTTGCTTGTAAGCTTCTTGCTCTTTTTCGCTGTCATATCCGTTGATCAAAATGCGGCCGGATTTTTTTTTAAGAATGCCCATCATCGAACGAAACGTAACCGTTTTGCCAGCACCGTTGTGGCCCAACAGCGCACAGATTTGGCCTTCATTTACCTTGAAATTCAGCCCCTTCAGAACCGGGGTGTGATTAATATCCACAAAAAGCGATTCAACTTTTACTATTTCTTTGCCCACTAACCTGCTCTCCTTAAAATTAATAGTCTTAGATCCTTTTCATGACGTTACGCCAACCTAAGACTAATATACCGTATAACTTAGTGGAAAGCCTTAATTAAGCAGAGCAAGTGAACCAGAAGAACGGAAAGAATGGCAGGGTCGATCCAACGGAGGATGCACCCTCAGTAGCACCTAAAGTACCTTCCATGTCGATAGCCTTTACTTCGTTGTAGGAAACTTCATCCAAAGCATTCATGTCGAATTTGAATTCCATTTAAAACACTCCTCTTTTTTTAGTAGTTATATGAAAAGGATCTAAGAACTGTATTGAAGTTATACAACTCTGAGAGCTTACAATAAAGTATAATTATACGGACCAATGAATTATTTTAATTTATTTATAGAATTTTTACTTCTAACTGGACAATCAGTTAATTTGTTTCCATTTCTCTAAGAAAAGAATAACGACGCATACATTAAATAAAAAGTCACATTTTAAAGTAGTACCCGGGAAATATGAAAGTTATTGGAAGGGAAAGGGAGCATTCACTTGGGGCTACGTCCCTTGTATTCTCCCATTAAATGTAAGATTTTGGTCTACGCATAAAAAATGAAGAAGAGTGAATTTCGGGGGATAGAGTTTAATCAAAAGTCACCACAGCAAGATGAAAAAATGGGATTACCTGTCGCTCTTTAAGGGGTTGTTTAAGGACTCACGTACAGCCTTTGTACAATCAGACCTACTAGAAGGTTGTCTCATCCGATAGACCTCGAAAAAATCATCAATCACAATTTGCTCGTAAACCGAAGAACGAAATACAAGAGTTGGATTCAGCTTTAGTATTGTTGCTATCACTCGATTAATTCTATTTTTTTTGCTTTGTGCACTGCTTCCTTACTAGATTTTACGCCAAGTTTTTTGAGTATTTTGGTCAACTGATTCTTAATTGTTTGCTCCGTTTTATAGTTTTTTTGTGCGATTTCCTTGATTGTGTTGCCTTGTTTGATCTGTTTTAAAATCTCTTTTTCTACATTTGTTAGCAAACGTTTTCGTTCTTCTTTTTTCATCCGAACAAGTTCATTCCGCAATACTTCTGCTGCTCTTGATTGAATATAAGATTGATTCGAATAGGCTGAACGAATTGCGTTTGGAATCTCTTTGTAATTCGTTTTGAGAAGGTAGTTGAAAGCTCCTGCGGTAAATGCTTCTACCACTACTTCGCTTTCGGTTAAATTTGTTAGCATAATGATCTTAGTATTATTGATCGACAAAATTTCCATAGCTGCATCGATGCCGTCTAGGTTGTTTTCAGATAACATTATATCCATTAGTACCACGTCTAATTTAGTATCTTTAGCAATAAGAATTGCTTCTTCTCTAGTTGTAGCGGTTGCGACTAACTCAATGTCTTTCTCTCTTTTGATATAGTCAGCTAAACATTCATTCCAAAAAGGATCATCCTCAACGAGCAAAACTTTAATCAAGTTATCCATTGAGCACCTCCGTAAAATCAACGATGTTTGTGCTATTTACGATTGCTTCTTTCGAAAAATGTAAATATACTGTGGTTCCAATACCTAACTCACTTTGTATTTCGATTGAACCATTGTGTTTTTGCATCACGTTATAACAATAACTAAGTCCTAAACCAAAATTTTTAGCTTTATTTTTTGGGCTCTACACCAAACATAGTGCTTGACAAAATGTAGGGCGAAAAATTGAAAAGCATCTGTACATTCCATAAGATGGTTGTGCAACCAAATCCAACTCGAGGAATGACAG
>NZ_JBHSHC010000080.1:0-38913 GCF_042652925.1 Effusibacillus consociatus | reverse complement strand
ACTGGGTTCGTTCGCTTCGTACGATGCCCATCTACGCCATTCTCAGCGGTTTTTCTCCGGATTCCACTCCTTCTGAAATAAATTTAGCGTACAACTTTGGATTGCTTTCCAAAGTTTTCTTGGCTTCTTGAACCTTCGGAAGATTTTCAGCCTCGTGTTCTTTCCCGCTTATGACGAGCTGTTGAATCTTTTGGGAACTATCTGCCAAATCTTTTTTGAGACTCGCCAGAGTTTGCCACTCTTCATTGGTGAGTGTGTCTGACTGAGCGCTAGCACCAGAAACTCCCGCGGTAAGGGCGATAAAAAGAACCATAAACAAACTTAGCAACTTCCTCAACACAAATACCTCCTATTATGGTAAATTTATACTACGATTGTCCAATTCTACGCCAGATGCAGAAAATCTTCCTAAATATTTTCAAGTCTGAAAAATTTTTTAAAAAACAGAACAGGATAGTGATTATTCAAATGACTTTTGATTTTTCAGTCGCTTGGTTTCAATTTGTGTTAATAGTTGGATTAGCGTTTGTAGTTTTTTTCATTTACAGATTTTTTAAAAGAAAATAAGAATTCGTGTTGGTTTTAGAGAAGAGAACCCATGGTATTCGGGTATGGCGAGGGAAAACAAAACTAAGACTGGTTAGTGGTTTTATGCAATATGGAAAAAAAAAAACAGCTGGCAACCGAAAAGGCTGTCAGCTGTCTCCATTCAATTGCGAACTTTTGAACTTCCCGTTTTTCCGGGTCCCCATTCTCAAGGCACGACTTGGCACAACAGTCTACCCACCAAAGTGACAACACTTTGGTGGGGCCCAAATGTCTAAGAGGACTTGTGCTAATGCTCTTCGGGTCCCCATCAAAGTACTCGGAATAAGCTACAAAGCCGACGTCACTTTGATGGGTGCTTTTACTTCTCTTCCGCTTCCAACAGTTTGCGGGCGCGCTCCATGATTGCCAACAGGGTTTTCGAATCCTCCGAAAGCAGCTCTCCACCGTTTGCGGCAAAACCGTTCCGGTCGCGCAATTTCCGATTTTCGAACTGGAGCTGCTCCAATTCTTGCTGCAGGGAATTGACACGCTCCTGGAGTTCCCGATTTCGGTCCTGAATTTCATAGAACAGTCGTTCATGCTGTTTCAAGGCCCGGATAATACCGTCAATAGAGGTATCCTCCAAATCGGGTGCCCACGGGCGGCGGCGTGAAAAATGTCCTTTCAGGGCAGCGTGATTTTTCTTTTCCTGTTTCGCCTGCTTGATGTCGTCGGTGAAATTTCGTCTCACCACGCCGTTCCATCTATATCCGCAGGCTGCCGGAGTCCGTCCGAGAAGATTGGCGGCTTCCACAAAAGCGTTCAATTGTGTGCTGCCTTCCCGGATATGACGCAACACGATCTCCGCGAGTCGATTGTCATCCTCGGGTGTCCATGCATCTGATCGCGTTGTCCAACGCTCAACTGTTTCCACTAGGTATCCCTCCAAAATGCCGTTTATACTATCTTTATGTCCGCATATTGGAAGATTGATACATTATTTTTAAGAACTTTGCGATTACTTGACTCTTTCAGTTCTGCACGATACATTATGGCAAAGGCACGCAAGGGAGAGGGGACCCAGCCATGAAGCGCAGCTTAATTGCTATCGATTTGGACGGTACGACTTTAACCAACAATAAGACTATTGCTGCACAAACGAAGGAAGCGATCAAACGGGTGAAGGAGCTGGGGCATGAAGTAGTGATTGCTACAGGACGCCCGCCTCGGAGCAGTGTGAACTATCACCGTGAACTGGGATTAACTACACCCTTGATCAACTTTAACGGCGGACTTGTGCATGATCCATCCAATCCCAGAAGTGATGTTCACTTCCCGCTGGATCGAGAGGTCGCAATGGAGATTGTGGAAGAATGCAAGCGATTTGACGTTGAGAATGTAATGATCGAAGTAAAGGATAGTTTTTACGTGGAGCAGGTTGACGATCTGATTCATTTTTTGGGGGATGGCAGCCCTCCGAAAGGGGTCGGACCCATTGAGTCTTACCTGCTGGAGCATCCCACCAGTATTTTGATCCGAACCTCGAAGGACAATATTGAGCCTCTGCGGGAAACTTTAAATGAGGGATATAAAGGACTGGTGGCTCACCGGTACTGGAGCGCTCCATATGATGTCATTGAAGTGGTAAAAGCGGACGTATCGAAAGCGACGGGACTGATGATCGTCGCCTCCGCCCTGGGAATTGACAGGGAACATGTAATCGCGTTTGGAGATGAAGAGAACGATATCGAAATGATCCGGTGGGCCGGGCTTGGAATCGCGATGGGAAACGCAAATCCTCTCTTGAAAAAAGTAGCGGACCGAATAACCGATACCAATGAGAATAACGGACTCTCCTCCGTTTTAGAAGAACTGTTCCTCAAAGACGCTTAGAGTTTACCGATTTTCATAAAAATCGCATGGTAAGTCGCGGGAATCGTATCTTCCTGCCGGTACTGCCGATCGTAAATCGCGATCATTGCTTTCATTACGCCGGGCCGTTGACAATGCGGTCCGGCATTGCTGTTGCTGGCCCCTATTTTTTTTACAGAGGTCAAGAAGTCGCGGACCGAGTGAAATCTTTCCACCTCCAGGGATTCTGACAGTTCAATTGCATAATCACAGGGATCCAAAGCATCCGAAACCTGTTTTTTCAATTCAGAAGAACTGTAAAAAGATTGGCCGGGCCTGTCTTGATCGGGTAAGCCGAACCGCCGCTGAGCTAGTTGAAAGGAGGTGTGGAGTTCTTCAAAAGTGCGCGGGCCGAACGTTGAGAATAAAAGGACTCCCTGCGGTTGTAAAACGTCAAACAACCGTTTTACGGTACACGGCAATTGATTCAACCACTGGAAAGTCGCATTGGAAATAATCAGGTCGTAGGTGTCGTCAAGCTCCATTTCTTCAATATCGCCGACACGAAAGTCAACCGGTGCCTCTGCGATCCGTTGTTTTGCAATCTCAATCATCCCCGGTGCCAGATCCACGGCAGTAACCGAAGCGTCAGGAAAGTGACGGAGCAATTGACTTGTTAAAAACCCCGTTCCGCAGCCGATTTCCAAAATACGCAATTCTCGCGCCTGATCGAAGTCGGCTGCAGAAAAAGATCCGAGTGCAAGATCCATTAATTTTCCTGCCATGTTTTTTTGCACGTTGGCGTACTGATCGTATGTTTTTGCGTTTTGACTAAACCGTTTTTGCAAGAGCCGTTTATCGATTCCAGCCGTGATCATAGTTTGACCACCTCCTTTATAACGGACAAACATTGTCGGGGCTGAGTAAAAAAAGGAATGTGCCCCGTGTTGGCCAGTACCTCCAAGTGAACGGGTCCGGTTACCCCGCCGGCGATGATTCGGGAAGCTTCCGGCGGACAAATCTGATCCGCCTCCCCATGAATGAGCAGTACCCGCGATTGGATCATATTCAAATCCTTCTTGGCAGAAGCTTCAGTCAGGTAATCGAGACCGGCCACCAATTCGTCGTCTGAATACGGCTGATCCTCATGCATCCGGTTGATAAAAATTTGATCCAGTCCTTTAAGTTTCTCTTCATCTGAAAACATCGAACGGTAGAATGCATTCAGTGTTTGGGTTCGATCCTTCGGCAGCTGACGTTTCATGCGTTCCACAATACGTTTCGGCCAACCGGCAGGTTGTGATGCTTCTTCATCCAATACGAACTGGCTGGTTGCTCCAAACAGAATCAGATTCTCCACAAGTGACGGATACATAGCAGCGACCTGTAACGCGGCCAAGCTCCCCAATGACCAGCCCATTAATGAAAATCGCTCCAATGAGTTCCGGTTAATGACGGATAGGACATGACGCTGAAATCCTGGCAAATCATCGATACCGCACCAATCAAGAAACAAAAGCTCAAATGAATGTTCCAATTCGGGAAGCAATGGCTTCCAGACCGAGGACGGCATTCCCCAACCCGGCAATAAAAGAAGCGGAGTACGGCTCATTGGATTACCCCCAAATCCCGGCCGACCTGTGCAATCTTGGCAATAGCGTCGGCTAGATCTTGTCTGTGATGGGTTGCCATAAGAGTAAAGCGGATGCGGGCCTGGTTTTCCGGAACTGTCGGAGGTCTTACCGGGATGGCCGCAATTCCTATTTCCTGCAGTTTTTCGCTAAAGAGCACGGTTTTCTCGTTCGGACCGACCAAGATCGGTACAATCTGGGTTTCACTGCCGCACAGATGAAATCCCAAGCGTACCAGTTCCTGCCTAAAAAAGCGGCTGTGATCCCGTAAGGTTTCTCTGCGGCTGGAATCCTCCCGAACCAAGGTGATGGCCTCCGTGATCGAAGCGGGTATGCCGGGCGGCAAAGCGGTCGTGTAGATAAAACTGCGGGCTTTATTGATCAAATAATCGATCAGCCATCGATTTCCCACGACATAAGCGCCAAAACAGCCCAAAGCTTTGCTGAATGTCCCCATTTGCACGTCAACCTGATCCTCCAGGCCCAAATGGTGGACATACCCTTGCCCCTGCGGACCGTAAATGCCGCTGCTGTGGGCTTCATCCACCATTAAAATCGCATTGTACCGCTCCTTTAACTCCACCAATCCTTTTAAATCTGCAAAATCACCGTCCATGCTGAAGACCGCATCGGTTACAATCAGCTTATTTTTTTCAAGTGGAGCTTTTTGCAGCAATGATTCCAGATGATTCAAATCATTGTGACGATACCGTTGATGCTCAGCCCGGCTGATCAGAACCCCGTCCACAATGCTTGCGTGATTCAGTTTGTCGCTGAATACGATCCCGTCTCTTCCGATCAAGCTGGAAATGATGCCGACGTTTGCTGTATAACCGCTGTTAAATATTAACCCTGCTTGAGTGCCCTTCCAGTTTACAAGAGCTTCTTCCGCCAGCCGGTAAACAGGATGGTTCCCGACGATCAGACGGGAAGCTGTAGATCCGCAGCCGTAAGTATCGGTTGCATCACAGGCCGCTTTTTTCAGGCGTTCATGCCCCGCCAATCCCAGGTAGTTGTTGGAGGCCAGATTCAATAATCGCTTTCCGTTCTTGTACAACCATGGATGTTCCGCCTGTTCGACTTCCGCCAGCTCCCGTTTCTGCGAGATTCTTTTCAACTGTTCCAACTCGGATAAAAACTTATCTTTCATCTTGATCTGTGAATGCATAGGGATCGTCCTATCACCAGATTTTTCGATAGGAAATATGAATATTGTCCTATCGACATAGAGGAAGGCCGACTAAAACCGCGACATCCGTGTCGCGACGTCGGCATCAGCGCATCCATGCGCAAGCCAATAATTTTGCTTGCTTAAGAAAATCATGCAATGGTATCATCAAATTGTCAACTTGATTTATGAAATAGGTTAACTTTTTGGTTTGAAGATCGGGGGGAGAGCCGATGGAGATTACATACGAAATGTTGGCAGCCAAAAACAAACAGTTTCTCTGGCATCCGTTTACACAAATGAAGGACTATCTGGCGGATGACCCGCTGATTATTGAGAGCGGCCGGGGCAGAAAGCTGCGAGACGTGAACGGGAACGAGTATTGGGACGGCGTCTCTTCAATCTGGTTAAACGTGCACGGGCACAGGGTTCCGGAATTGGACAAAGCGATACAGGAACAGCTAGGGAAAATCGCCCACTCCACTCTGCTGGGCATGGCAAACGTACCGGCAATTTTATTGGCGGAGCAGCTTGTGGAGCTGACCCCTCCGGGATTGAACAAAGTGTTCTACTCCGATTCAGGCGCGGAAGCGGTTGAAATCGCGGTGAAAATGGCTTTTCAGTATTGGCGGCATAAGGGCAGACCGGAGAAAAAAGGGTTCATCACAATGAAGGAAGCGTATCACGGGGATACAATCGGTGCCGTATCAGTCGGGGCAATCGACATTTATCACAAAGCGTACTCATCGCTTCTGTTTCCCGCTTATCGCGCTTCTTATCCTTATGCTTACCGGAGTCCTCATGGGGACCGGTGTGCAGAGCTTTGTCTGCAAGAAACAGAGTCGCTTTTAAAAGAGAAGGCGGATCAGATTGCAGCCATGATTGTTGAGCCTGTTGTACAAGGGGCGAGCGGGATTATCGTAATGCCCGACGGATACATGCGGCAGCTCCGGGAATTGTGCGACCGGTATAATGTTTTGCTGATCGCCGATGAAGTGGCGGTCGGATTCGGGCGAACCGGGAAAATGTTTGCCTGCGAACATGACGGCGTTACTCCCGACATTATGGCGGTTGCAAAAGGGATTACGGGCGGGTACCTGCCGCTTGCGGCCACGTTGACGACCGACGATGTGTACGAAGCTTTTCTGGGAGATTACGAAGAGAAGAAAACTTTCTTCCACGGCCATTCCTATACCGGCAATCAGTTGGGGTGCGCGGTCGCCCTTGCGAATTTGAAGCTGATGCAGGACACCAATCTTGTTCAGGAAGTGGCCCGCAAAGCGGAACATGTTTCGCAAAGGCTATCCAAGTTCTACGCACGGAAACATGTGGGAGATATCCGACAAAAAGGGCTGATGGTCGGGGTCGAGCTTGTTGCGGACAAAGAGACCAAAGAGGAATTTCCCTGGGAAGACCGGGTGGGGATTCGCGTCTGCCGGCGATGCAGGGAGTTGGGAATGCTGCTGCGTCCCCTCGGCAATGTAATTGTGTTTATGCCGCCGTTAGCGTCTACTGACGATGAATTGGATGAGATGATGACTATTCTCGAGCAGGCAATTCTTGATGTCACGGAGGGAGCGTGACTCTGTGAACGGACTTTTTGTTACAGCGACTGATACCGGTGTCGGCAAAACAGTTGTGGCGGGAGGTTTGGCCGGTGTCCTGCGGGAACGGGGTGTCGATGCCGGAGTCTACAAACCCTTGCAAAGCGGCCATCTTACTGCGGATCCCGAGGGGGATGCCGCAAGGTTGAAAGCGCTTGCGGGTGTTGAAGATCCTCTTGATGCGATTTGTCCGTATTCGTTTTTAGAACCGCTGGCACCATTGGTGGCGATGCGTCGGGCAGGTGTCTCCGTTACTTTGGAGAATATCGAAGCAGGATACCGGACCATTGCGAACCATCACCCTTTTGTCATTGTGGAAGGGGCAGGAGGATTAGCAGTTCCGTATACGGAGAACACACTTGTGGCAGATGTGGCTGCCCGTCTGGGGCTGCCATTGCTGATTGTCGCCCGTCCGAGTTTGGGGACTGTGAATCATACCGTATTGACAGTTGAATTTGCCAGACAACGAGGGATTGAAGTGATCGGCGTTGTCATATCGGGACTTGGCAGCAGTCCGATTGGAGTTGCCGAGCAAACGAATCCGGGCTTGATCGAACAATGGGCAAAGGTTCCCGTACTGGGAACGGTTCCCTGGCTGGGCGAGCGTTTTGGAGTCTCGGAGGTCAGACAAACAATAGCCGAAAGTGTTGATATAGACACCATAATGTCAGGTTATGCATTGAAAAATGGAAAATCCGGGAGGGGACAACAATGACACAAGCAGTTACTCAACGATTCGATTGGAAGGCAATGGCCGCGAGAGTGCTTGAAGGAGTGCCGGTAACGAGGGAAGAGGCTCTGGCGATTGTCCAGGCGAATGATGACGAGCTTCTCGACATCCTGCATGCCGCTTTCCTTATCAGAAAGAAGTACTACGGCAAAAAAGTAAAGCTGAACATGATCATCAATGCAAAAAGCGGTCTGTGCCCGGAAGATTGCGGCTACTGCTCGCAGTCGATCGTGTCGGAGGCACCGATTGATAAATATGCGTGGCTGACGAAAGAAAAAATCCTGGAAGGCGCCCGGGAAGCGATCAACCGCAAAGCAGGTACATACTGCATTGTGGCTTCCGGCAGAAGACCGACCGACAAAGAAATTGATCATGTGGTGGAAGCGGTTAAAGAAATCCGGGATACAACGAGCCTGAAGATCTGTTGCTGCCTGGGGTTCTTGAATGAGGAGCATGCAAAAAAACTCGCGGAAGTGGGTGTTCATCGCTATAACCATAACTTGAACACCAGTGCGGCGAATTACGCGAACATCACAACTACTCACACATATGAGGACCGGGTGGATACGGTAACCAAGGTGAAAGCATCAGGGATGTCGCCCTGTTCCGGCGCTATTTTTGGTATGGGGGAAACCGATGAGGAAGCTGTTGAAATTGCTTTCTCTCTGAGAGAATTGGATGCAGATTCCATCCCCTGCAACTTCTTGAACGCGATTGACGGAACGCCGCTCGAGGGCAAAAAAGAACTGAATCCGCGTAAATGTCTCAAGCTGCTTGCGATGATGCGGTTCGTCAATCCGACAAAGGAAATTCGGATTTCCGGAGGACGGGAGGTGAACCTCCGTCATCTGCAGGCGATCGGCTTATATGCGGCCAATTCGATTTTTGTCGGGGACTATTTGACAACCGCCGGACAAGAACCGGTGTCGGATTGGCAGATGATTGAGGACCTTGGCTTTGAAATCGAGGAGTGTGCTCTGTAATGGACCTTTCTGAAAGTTGCAAATTCCCGCATTTTCGCGTAGTGTAATAAGCACAGAAAGTATGCGGGAAGGAGCGAGGACAATGGGGGCAGCCAGAACGATTCTAGGCATGGTTTCAAACCTGATGTACACGGTGAGAATCCGTGAATCAGCCAGCAGGTTGGGGTCAATAGCAATATTTGTTGATACAAACGAGGAAATGATCAGTAAGATCCGGGAGATACATCCCTCTCTGCTGATTTTTGATCTGACCGCGGTGCAACCGGGATGGGATGAGACCGTGAAAATCGCGAAAGCAGAGGGCATTCCTGTCATCGCATACGGACCGCATGTGGATACGGCAGCCCGCGAAGAAGCAATTCAGGCGGGGTGTGATCAAGTATTTGCAAACTCGAAATTTACGCTGGATTTGCCGAATATACTCGAAAACGCTTTTAAAAAGGTCTAATGAAAAACCAGTATCGGAAGGAAGGGTTCTCCGGTACTGGTTTTTTGTTAAGAGTATTCAAGGGGCGGGATGGTGGATCCCGGTACAGATCATTTCACCTGCTTGCGTGTTCGTGATTTTGTACTGCACACCCTGCGGAATGTACATAACCGATCCGGTTTCTACGTCTATTGTTTCTTCCTGACCGTTGTTCAGATGGAATTGCCCCTGACCCTGGAGGACAATGAAGACTTCGTCTCCCCCTTTCGGAGTCTGATATCCCATGGTTTGACCCGCTTTAAAATAATAGGTGTTGGCGGTCAAATCTTGACCTGTGAAGTTGTTGAGTTTTGTGACGGATTGATCGTCGAATACAGCATGTTGAAAAACCGTTTCTGCCTTGGACATGGAATCACCTCAAATTGAAGTCTGGAAGCGGGATTAGGGGGAAATTATCTCGATTTGGGGCCCGCAAAGGACTCCGGAATAATTTACGGGTACCCAGCAAAGTGTCGGTTACTTTGCTGGGTAGATTTATATTACACCGATAATGGGAAACCTATACGATATTGCCGATTACAGTGATGTTTTGGGGGCTCAATGGGGGATCGGGTCACCAGCCATAGGGTCCATTTACATGTAATATTATCCGTTGGTGAAGGAGACACTTTTAACAGTTTAGAACTAGGAGGAGAACAGAGATGGAAAGACCACCGAACATTCAATTGACTTCCCCCGGAACTTGCAAACCTTTGGACTCAATATATGAATGACAGTATGGAAATCTGTATTGGAAAAACCGCCTACAGCACAAGACCGGAAGGCACTAGCTAGAGTTTAATCAATGAGAGAAAATAAAGCTGCTCCACTTATCATCAAGGAGTGGCTTTTTGTAATTTCTAAAATGGTGAGGTTGTAGGTGATTTGAAGAGGTGGAGTTATGGGAGCGATCCCCGACCATATACGGGAAGGCTTGGATATTCTGTTTGTCGGGTATAACCCGAGTATTCGTTCGGGGGAAACCGGACACCATTATGCGAACCCGAATAATCGGTTCTATACCATTTTGCATCAAGCCGGGTTAACCCCGCGCAAATATCGTCCGGAAGAGGATGCCACCCTGTTGGAACTCGGATACGGTTTCACCAACATTGTGGCACGACCTACCCGTACGGCCGCCGAGATCACCAAAGAGGAGTACGCCGAAGGGAGAGACATACTTCGTGCAAAAATCGCCCGGTTCCGCCCCAAGGTTGTCTGCTTTGTCGGCAAAGGGGTGTATGAGGAATACAGCGGGCGGCGCAATGTCAATTGGGGAGTGCAAGAGGAACCCGTTATCCCGGGAGTCATCGAGTTTGTCGCCCCGTCTTCCAGCGGTTTGGTACGGATGAAACTAAGTGATGTGGCGGCGATTTTTCGGGATTTGAAGGAACTTGTCGAATCAATCCCGAAGTAATAAACTATCGTACATATTCACGAATCCCTTCTGAAAAGGAAACTGGTTTGATATCGAATGTTTCATAAAATTCACTTGGGTCGCAGGTGTTACCTTCCAACAGCATTGTGAGTTGTGGGCGGGTAATCGGGAAGAACGGAAATCGTTCCATCATTGTAATGACCGGCCACATGATCGGGAGCGGCGCATGGAATTTCGGCCTTCTTTTGCCCACGGCTGATGCGATTTCATCAATCATTTCGTTGTAGCTGTAAGATCGGGTTCCCCCGACTTCATAAGCCTGCCCTATCGTGTCAAGGCGGGACAACGACTTAACGAATCCCTCCGCAACATTTGCAAGGGAAACCGGCTGCAGGCGGTATTCCCCCGTACCGATCACGGGGACAACCGGAGTCTTTCGGATCATGTCAGCGAGCATGTTCACAAACTCATCTTTTGGGCCAAAGATCACAGAGGGCCGAAAAATGGTCCAATCCAGTCCCGACTCTTTTACAATCTGTTCGGCGAGGCCTTTTGTATGGGAGTAACCAGACCTGGATCCCACACGGGCGCCCAGTGCGCTCATATGTACAAAGCGGCGAATGGAAAGTTTTTGGGCCGTTTTTATCATGTTGTCGGTAGCTGTAGTATGGAGTTTGTCAAATGTGATCCCGCGATTCGGAAATTCCCGAATGATTCCGACCAGATGAATCACGGCATCACATCCAGTCATTCCTTTCTCCAGACTGGATGGATCCAGCACATCACCTTGTACGACGGTTATGAGTTTGGCAGAATGGGGAGAAAGGTCAAGCTTTGTTGCAGAACCTGGGCGGACCAGGCACACCAACTCATGACCCTGTTCAAGACAGGCTTGCAGGATCGCGCTTCCCACATATCCGGTACCGCCGGTAAGGAATATTCGCATGGTGAGTGACCTCCAGTTTTTTCTAAATGGAATCATTTTCATTATACCGTTTTTCGAAAGGTATTTCCTGCGATCGAGGAATCGCGAAAGGAAGCAGGCGGAAAAACGTTGGGAATCTTAGGAGCGGGAGTGATCGGTTCTGATTGGATCGCTTCGAATTGGAGAAGGTTGAGTGAGGAGGTTACGAATGGAACGTATTTTGATGGTTTCGTATTTCGCACCGCCCATTCTGTCTGCGGAATCTATTTTAGTGGGAAAAATTCTCCCCGAATTGGCCCGTCACTATCAAATTGAGCTGGTGGCGGTCGGAGACGATGTCGATTTTCGCAAGGATGAAACGCTGGCCGGATTGATGTCCTCGGAGAATATCGAGATATACCGCTACAACAACCCAAAACCGCATAACAAACTGGTTCGTCGTTTGTACCAGAAGAGTACCTCCATTTTTCAGGATGTGAATGAAAAGTGGATGCAGCAGGTCCTCTTGCGCCATAAGCTGAAATGGCCTTATAAGCTGATCTATTCCCGCTCGATGCCGGGGATCAGCCATCTGGTGGCGCATGCATTTAAACGGAAGCTGGATATCCCATGGGTGGCCCAGTTCAGTGATCCGTGGGCGCATAATCCTTACCATCGTTATCCGCTCGCCTGGATGCACAAGGTGGAAGAACAGAATGAAGCCAAAGCGATTCGCACTGCGGACCGGCTGATTTTCCCGACAGTGGAGATTCGAGACTTAGTGGCTTCTTATTATCCGGACACAGATGTGAAAGGCATGTCGGTAGTGCTTCCGCATTATTATGTGGAAGGATTTTATCAATTGGCAGCAGGAACTTCTGACGGCTCTGAGAAAGTAAAGGCCGCGCGGACGGAGGATTCCCGTGTCATCATTTCCTATATCGGGGATTTTTACGGATTGCGCACCCCCGAACCGCTCCTTCAGGCACTGGAGATAGTGGAGCAAAAAGCCCCGGACGTGACGTCTTCGATCCATCTCAAGATCGTTGGGAATGTCGAGTGGAGATTCCAACCGCTCTTTGAAACCTATGAACCGAGATTTAGTGCGACAGTTGAGCGTGTGGGACAAGTCCCTTATCTGCAAAGTCTGGCGGAGATGAAGAAAAGCGACATTTTGCTGCTGATCGATGCGGCAAGCGATGTGAATATTTTTCTTCCCTCCAAGTTAATTGATTATTTCGGTGCACGAAAGCCGATTATGGGAATAACGTCCGAACAAGGAACCACCGGTTCCCTGATTCGCAACTATGGGTTTCCCGTGGTAGATCCGCGGGATTCCGAACGGATTGCGTCCGAGCTGATTCGAATGGTTCGGGAATGTGAACAGTATCGGCAGCGTGCCGAAACAAACGATACAGACATGTTTACAGCAAAATCGGTGGCTGATGAGTTGGCCCGACTGTTTGAAAACACAAGTAAAGCATAAAGTCGATTGGTGAAAATGGGAAAGGACGAGAGCGATGTTTGTCGGATGGAAAGAGGAGGATTTTGCCGTATTTGAAGTGGAAGGACTTGAACCAAGAATGGAAGCGCTGAAAGCGCGGGTTCGTCCGAAATTTGAAGCGATCGGGAGCGCTTTGGCGCCTGATTTATCCGCCCGCTATGGGGAAGAATTTTATGTTCATGTTGCAAAGCACGCCAGACGGAAAACAAATCCGCCGAATGATTCTTGGGTGAGCTTTGCAACCAATCCGCGAGGGTATAAAATGATGCCCCATTTTCAGGTGGGAATGTGGGCCACACATGCATTTGTGCAATTCGCCATTATCTACGAATGTGTCAACAAGAAAGAGTTCGGGGAACAGTTGGCCCGTGAATGGTCTTCGTTAAAACGGGAAATTCCGGAGCATATGCTTTGGTATGACGATCACATCAAGCCAAAATCGGTGCCCCATCCGGAAATGGATGAAAAGATCGACATCTTTACCAAAAAACTGATTCAAAACAAAAACGGTGAACTGCTGGTAGGAATCGAGATTCCGAAAGCACAAGCGATTGCGATGTCGGGAGAGGCGTTTCTGGATAAAGCACGGAAAACAATGTTTGAACTAGGTCCCCTTTATACATTATTACAACGTTGATGCTATTATTTTGTGGGTCCCCATTAAAGTACTCGGAATAAGCTACGAAGCTTCCCGTCACTTTAATGGGCGATATTACGGAGGTAGGGAAATGCAATTCACGAGAGAAGATGCCTGGAAGCTTCTGAATGAGTATACCAAGAGTCAAAGTTTGCTCAAACACGCGCTGGCGGTTGAAACCTCCATGCGGGCCTATGCGGAGAAATACGGGGAAGATGTGGAGAAGTGGGGAATCGTTGGACTCCTGCATGATTTTGATTATGAGAAATACCCGACTCCCGAAGAGCATCCGTTTAAGGGCTGTGAAATACTTCGGACACTGGGGTATCCGGAAGACGTAGTTCACGCGGTTCTGTCCCATGCTGAGTACAGCGGTGTTGCAAGAGAATCACTTATGGACAAGACTTTGTTTGCAGTCGATGAGTTGTCCGGTTTCGTGACAGCTGTTGCATTGGTGCGGCCAAGCAAAAGCGTCTTGGATGTGGATGTGAAAGCGGTAAAGAAGAAGTTGAAAGATAAAGCTTTCGCAAAAGGGGTCTCGCGGGATGATGTGTTCAAGGGAGCCGAAGAACTCGGAGTTGACCTGGACGAGCATATCCAGTTTGTGATTCGGGCCCTGCAAGGAAGGGCGGATGAATTAGGATTGCGTGGGATGGCACAAGAAGCATAACAGGTATTTGGATTCATTGTTGTCGAAATGCGTCGAACTCCCTCAAGGCACCGGGACTTTTGACGCATTTTTAATTTTGTTAGAGGAATTTAGTTTGCGGCTGTAGTAACAATTAAATGTAAACTTGTGATCGTTAAGTAATCATTTTTGAAGAGAGGGTTTGACACTAACACTTTTGACTCTAACGCTGATGAAAAGGGCAAAATCGTCGAAAGGCGATGACGCAAAGCTGCGGGCCTAAGGGAAGGGAATTTCGCTTCTTATGGCAGCCGAGCCGCCACAGTGGTAGCACACCTTCGTGTCTGCCCTGGAGGCAGATTTTTAACAAAAAATGGGGTGTGTCAAATGAGTTTTCAGATCCCTGTGCACTCAGTTTCGGTCGGGTATGACGCTCAAACGTCGTTCGATTCGTTGTTTGCGGAGGTGCTCGATTGCTTAAAGCGGGAGCAAGAGTCCATTCTTGAGCTTCTGGTTCTGTTTGAATCCATGAAACAGCAAGTTCTGGAATTGGCCGAGAAGCGGGCAGGCGGACTGAATGCCTCTTCGGTTCGCGCTTACCCGTACAAACAAGCTTTGGCAGAACTTGAGCAGGAATTGCTGGAAGCAAGTGATTTAAAAGGGGATGCGAGAAGCACGTTATTTTTACTCTTGTCTATGGCATATTACCGGATTGGAAGTTTACTGCAGGCCCGGAACATGGCCATGATTGCCCGTAGTGAATACAGTCGCTGCGGAGTCGAACAGAAAATCGCGTTTGCAGATTTGTTGATTGCGATCTGCTCGCTCGAACTTACTCAATATGAACAAGCGGCCGACCGGTGTGTGCTCGCACTGGCCGAGTCTACACTCTCAGATGATCCGATCGGAATAGCCCAGATTTGGCAGGTTTATGCGAGAATCCTGTATAAGCAGGGGCGAACTGAAGAATCAGTGGCTGCCCTGGTGATGGCAAGTGAAATCTATCGTGAGCAGGGGGCGGCAGCTAAGCAGGTGAAAACGCTGCTTGAATTGTCTCTCGTATTAATTGGACATGACGATTTGCACGGAGCGGTTTACCGTTCGAAACAAGCGTTGATGATCTGTCATCAAAGGCAGCTGCAAGCTTTGGAAATAGAAGTTTTGGATGTGCTGGCTCATTTGTTTCTCAAGATGGGACGAACGGTGGAAGTGGAAGGCTGCCGACAGAGAATTTATCGCCTAATGGGAACAGAAGGATAAGTCGGGTTCTGGTGACCCGATTTTTTTACAAAAAGTTTCAAGTTGAAAAGAAGGAATCTTCCCGCTTGATAAAGAAATACAATTTATAGAATTAAGCGATTTTTCACAAGAGTATGTGAAGTGGGGGATCACGATGGAAATACAAGAAGAACTGGACATTATGAATCTGACAATGACAGAAGTTTTTGAGCAAACATGTAAGCGCTTTCCTGAACGTAATGCAGTTTGTTTTTACGGTCAGGAACTCAACTACCAGACTTTATTCGGGTACGCGAGCCGGTTTGCCGCAGGTCTTTCTGAAGCCGGAATTCAAAAAGGAGACCGGGTGGCGATTATGCTGCCAAATTGTCCCCAATACGTAATCGCTTATTATGGAGTTTTAATGGCGGGTGGGATCGTGGTCCAAGTCAACCCGATGTCGGTTGAACGGGAGATTGAGCATTATCTGAGTGATTCCGGTGCCAAGGCGATGGTCGCTTACGGTCCTTTACTGCCGCGAATTGCCGGCGCTCCAAGTTCGGCCAATCTGGTGAAAAAGGTAGTTGTTGAACTTCCGCCTGCAAACAACACCTATGAAGACGGTTCAGTCGGTTTTGAAGCGTTCCTGGCAGGAGCCTCTTCACCCGCTCCGCAAGTCACCCTGTCTCCCGAAGATCTGGCAGTTCTACAATATACGGGAGGTACTACCGGACGTTCGAAAGGAGCCATGCTCACCCACCGGAACCTGGTGGTAAATGCTTATCAAAGTTTTATGCTGACGGGGAATAACGGAGAACCCGAACGGATGCTAACGGTGATTCCACTGTTCCATGTATACGCGATGACAGTTGCGATGAATGCGGCAATTTACTCGGGTTCACAATTAATCCTGCTTCCCCGCTTTGATCTGGAAGAAGTGCTGCAAACGATAAAAGAGACGAAACCAACCATTTTCCCGGGTGTCCCTACGATGTATATCGCTCTCAATTCACATCCGAAGGCACAGGAGTATGGAATTTCTGCGATCCGTCTTTGTTTGAGCGGTTCTGCTCCAATGCCGGTTGAAGCGATGCGTGAATTTGAGGAAAAGACACAGGGAACGATCATGGAAGGATACGGATTGTCCGAAGCATCGCCCGTTACCCATTTCAATCCGATTGAAAAACGGAAGCCAGGATCGATCGGAACTCCGATTCTTTTTACGAAAGCAAAGATTGTGGATTTGGGCGACGGAACCACAGAACTTCCCCCAAATGAAGTGGGAGAACTTGTTATTCGCGGTCCGCAAGTGATGGCGGGGTATTGGAATATGCCTGAGGAGACTGCGGAAACGATCCGTGACGGCTGGCTCTATACCGGGGATATCGGCCGGATGGACGAAGAAGGATATTTCTACATCATTGACCGGAAGAAAGACATGATTCTTGCGAGCGGATATAACGTCTACCCGCGTGATGTGGAAGAAGTGCTGTACCAACATCCGGCAGTTCAGGAGGCTGTTGTGGTCGGAGTACCGGACTCCTACCGCGGGGAAACGGTCAAAGCCTTCATCGTAGTGAAGCAGGGGGCGACTCTATCGGAGGAAGAAATCATCTCTTTCTGCCGTGAAAAATTGGCCGCCTATAAAGTGCCGCGCCTGATAGAATTCCGAAGCGAGCTGCCCAAGACGGCTGTCGGGAAAATCCTTCGCCGCACTCTCAGGGATGAAGCTCGGAAAGAAGCCGTGAATTAAAACGGCTTGGTTGCGGGGAGGATATGGGGTGAAGGAGGGAGCTTCATGGCAAAGAAAAAGAAACCTACGATTGCCCCAGGCTCGAACAATTTGGAGAAAAAGGCGACACCACAGGAAATTGCGGAGGGAAATTCCACAAAGGTCACGAAAATGAGCTTTGACGAAGTGGACCCAAGCCGAGAATAAAAAGATCTGTTGCCTCACTAGGAAAACCTCGATATTTTATCGAGGTTTTCCTACTTCTTGATATAATAGGGGTACAAAGTTGTTCGGGGAGAAGGCGGAGTATGAACCTACATGTACTGCACACAAACGACGTACACAGTCACTTGGAGCAATATTTGCGGCTGGCTACTCAGATTCGAAGATTGCACAATTGTTTGGTCGCGTCAGATGAAACCGTTCTTTTGTTTGATATCGGGGATCATGCGGATCGAATGAGTCCTGAAACGGACGGGACAATGGGGATCGTTAACGCTGCACTGCTGAATGCCATGAAGTATGATGCATGGGTGTTCGGAAACAATGAGGGATTGATCATTCCCAGGAAACATTGGGCGGAGCTTTGTGCAAAGTCAGGCGCTCCGGTTGTGACAGCCAATTTGCGAGATTTGGAAACGGGGGGCAGGCTGCCTTTTTTTCAAGATACCCTGATGATCGAACGGGGCGGAGTCAAGGTTGGGGTATTCGGATTAACCGCTCCTTATAATGAATACTACAACTTGGAAGGGATACACGCCCTGGATCCGGTTGAGAGGATTCCGGTATTGGTGGAAAAACTCCGAAGCCAGGGAGCCGAGGTTATCATCTTTTTATCGCATCTGGGTTTGTCGGTCGATCGAAATCTTGCCCAACAGATCAGTGGAGTCAATGTGATACTGGGCTCCCATACCCATCATGTCCTGGAAAAACCCGAGAGATTGGGAGATGTATGGATTGCCCAAGCAGGGAAATTTGCCAATTATTTTGGACATCTGGTCATTGACTTTGACGAGACGGACCGACGTGTACGGAGTGTATCCGGTTGTGTGATCCCCCGGGATGAGTCGATCGATTCCGATTCGGATCTTCGAAGAATTCTGGACATGTACCGGTTGCAAGCGGATCAGGTGTTGGACAAGATTCTTCTGGAGGTGCCGGAGGAGTTACAACATCATATTCATGAAGAATCGGAACTGGGCAATCTGGTTGCGGATGAAATGCGAGAGATGTTGGGAGCTGAAATTGCGTTGTTGAATACCGGGGTATTCTTAAGCGGAATAGCGGCCGGACCCCTAACCAGGCGAATACTTCTGGCTTGCTGTCCTTCACCGATTAACCCTGTACTGATTGAACTGTATGGATGGCAGATCCGGGAGGTTCTGGAGAAAGCGCTTGATCCCGCCCATACACATCGGCGAGGGATGGGATTCGGGTTTCGCGGGAAAGAGATCGGGTCTCTTGCGCTATCCGGAATGCAAGTTACGCATAATGCGGATGGCCGAGTTTTGGAAATTGTTGTGGGTGGAGAATTGCTGGATCCAAACAGGGTCTACCGTGTGGTTACCGGTGATTATCTGGTATTTTCCGGTGTTTATGAAGAAGTGGCCCGGGGAACGAAGATTCGAATTGAGCATTTATTCCTTCGGGAGGTCATTGAAAGGGCATTAAGAGAACCAACGAATCTACGGCGAGCAAAGGCAAGGCGTTGGGTACGGAGCTAAGAATCCTACCCTTTTGCCTGTCTCGTGTGGACAAAATCTGTGGAATCCAGTACGATGGGAAACGTAGTAAAACTAATAGAGGGTGACTTTCATGAAACTTGTTCGTCTGCGTAATCTCGCGATTGGATTAATATTTGGCGCTTTTCTTCTGATGTACCTGGGGGTATTCGTAAAATCGCTGCTGCCTTATTTCTTTGTTGTAGGGCTCGTAATGATTACGGTCAGTATCGGGATTTATTTTCGAATGGGTGCGATTTCGATGCGGATTCCGCAAGTTCAATGTCCCAACTGCGGGAAGAATACAAAGGTGCTGGGGCGTGAAGACGGATGTATGTTTTGCCGGACTCCGATCCGGCTTGACGAGGATGGACAACTGCTTCTGTAATCCGGCATATTTTTCAGGCATATTTTTTTCTATTGACCTGCTATCGAGACGGTGATATACTGCCTATAACAGTTTAGCGCATAAAAGCGTCTAAGTGCGAAAGCGATGTTCGCAAGGAAAGAAGCCCAGTAGTTTTGCAACGCTTTCATTTCAGAGACCCGGTGGATGGTGCGAACCGGGAAAGCTGCAAGACGAATTACACTTCTGGAGCGGACAGGGAGACTCACTCCCTTATCAAGAGCCAAGCGGATGGTCAACCGGGAAGCGACATGCGGATCGGCTGTGACAATCAATTAGGGTGGTACCGCGGACTGCTTAAGTTCGTCCCTTCATTATTCTTTGAAGGGACTTTTTTTATTTTAAATTTGGGCTGCCAGTTGGCGGACGCTATTTAGGGGTGGATAGCATGGTAATCGTGATGAACAGAGAAGCAACTGAGAAGGATCTTGAAACGCTGAAGCAAGCGATTGAGGAATTGGGAATGCAGGTGCATATCTCAAAAGGAGAAGAACGCACAATTGTAGGGTTAATCGGCAACAAGAGGAATGTGGAAGGGTTTCCGTTTATGAGCTTTAACGGTGTCGAATCGGTGGTTCATGTAACTCACCCGTTCAAGCTGGCAAGCCGTGATTTTCATCCGGATTCGACCATCGTCGATGTTGACGGAGTGCAGATTGGCGGCGGAAATGTGGTGGTTATGGCCGGACCTTGTTCGGTTGAAAATCGGGATCAACTGTTGGAGAGTGCATTTGCGGTGAAAGAAGCGGGTGCTCAAATTCTTCGTGGTGGAGCGTTTAAACCTCGTACCTCTCCATATGCGTTTAACGGACTTGGGGAAGAAGGACTGAAGCTCCTTGCAGAAGCACGAGAATTAACCGGGTTGAAAATCGTTACTGAACTCATGGATCTGGAAAATCTGGATCTTGTGGCAAAATACACAGACATTATCCAAATTGGTGCCCGCAACATGCAAAATTTCCCGCTGCTCAGAGAGTTGGGGAAGATCAATAAACCTGTGATGTTAAAAAGGGGCCTGTCCGCTACAATCGAAGAATGGTTGATGGCTGCGGAATATGTGCTCAGCGGAGGCAACAAAGATGTAATCCTCTGTGAACGGGGAATCCGTACCTTCGAAACGGCAACCCGCAATACGCTCGATTTGAATGCCGTTCCTGTTGTACGTCGTCTTTCCCACTTGCCTGTCATTGTGGATCCGAGTCATGGCACCGGAGTGGCCGCGTACGTTCCGGCTATGAGCAAAGCGGGCATTGCAGTCGGTTCTGACGGATTAATGATCGAGATGCACCCGAACCCGGCCAAAGCATTATCTGATGGTGCACAATCCTTAACGATTCCGCAATTTCACGCCTTGATGCAAGAAATCAAAGCACTGACCGCCGCTTTAGGCATGCGGCTGGAAGGTCGAAAAACCGTTGCGCTTTAACGCAACGGTTTTTCATCGGGTGCCTTTCGGGGAATTATCTTTTCAGCAAGTTGGGCAGACCTAGATTTTGAATTTCCGAACCAGCGTCTGCAGTTCTTCTGCCATCGTGGCCAAGGCTGCAGCAGAAGCGCTGATTTCCTCCATAGTCGCCAGCTGTTCTTCCGAAGCTGCTGAAACGTTCTGCATGCCGGCAGAAGTTGTTTCGGCCTCCTCAGCAATCACGGAAATGGTGTTGACCATCTGCTCCGTTCCGGCGGACATTTGCTGGGAAGCTGCGGAAACTTCCTGAATTTGCGTTGTAACCTGGTTTACAGCGCTCAGGATTTGATCAAAAGACCTGCCGGCCGCGCTGATCACTTCAATTCCGGCTGACACTTCTTTCGTTCCACTTTCCATCGATTCAACCGCTTTGTTTGTTTCGTTTTGAATAGCCGTAATCAACTGAGCAATTTGTTGTGCGGATTGACCGGACTGTTCAGCCAGCTTTCGTACCTCATCCGCAACGACAGCAAATCCCCTTCCCTGTTCGCCTGCCCTTGCCGCTTCAATTGCAGCGTTTAGAGCCAGCAAATTGGTCTGTTCCGCAATTCCGGTAATGACTTCCACGATTTGTCCAATCTCTTTCGAACGCTCTCCCAATCCTTTTACCATTTGCGACAGGCCGTTAACAGTGCCGCTAATCGAGTTGATCTGCTCAACAGCAGTTTGAATCGCTTTGTTTCCTTCCAATGCCTTGTTTGAAGCCTGCATTGCGGTGGAGGAAACATTTTGCGCATTCGCGGCTATCTGCTGGACTCCGATTGACAATTCGTTGACCGCTTTCGAGCTTTCTTCCACGCTTCGAGCCTGTTTCTCCGAACCGCCGGCAACTTCCTGAATGGTGACAGCGATTTGTTCGGTTGCTTTGCTTGTCTGCTCACTGCTTGCAGTTAATTCCTCGGAGGAAGCCGCCAATTGCTCGGATGTTTTTCTTACTTCGAAGATTAGAGCCCGTAGCGATTTGGCCATTTCGTTAAAACTCATACCCAACTGACCCAATTCATCGTTCGATTTAACCTCTACTTGCTCAGTCAAATCCCCTGCGCTGATCTTCTCGGAAGCATCCACTAACGCTCGGAGAGGGCGAGTGATCGAGATGATGATGAAGTAATTTACAGCGGATCCAATTAGGAATGCAATCGCTAAAATGAGCAGAGTTTTATTCCAAATTGGGGCTGCTTCTGCCTCAACTTCCGAGAAATCCATCGTTCCCGTCAATTTCCAGCCTGTTAGGGTGTTGGTAGCAAAAAACTCCTTCTTTTGCACTCCCTCGAACTCATATTCGAATTCCCCGGAAGGAGATCCGAATGCTTTTTCTGCAATCACGGGAAGAACATCTGTACCGGGTTTGGCCGTTGGATGCACCAGGATTTTTTTGTTTTTATCCACTAATGCAACGTACCCTTGCTTTCCGATCTTTGCTTGTTTAACCACCTTTTCCAAATTTTCGAGAGTGATGTCGACTGCCATCACCCCGGATCCGTCTACGGTGGTTTTCGCAATGGTAACGATGTTTGCACCACTTACTGCGTCGACATATGGATCGGTGATGATCACTTTTCCTTTGGATTTCATGGCATCTTGGTACCACGGTCTTTTTCTCGGATCATACCCATCGGGTAATTTCTCATTCGGAGACAAAATCATTAAACCCGTTTCGGTCCCGACATATGTCGACTTGATTTCCGGATTCAGCTTTGCAAATTGGTCAAGTTGCTGCCTTACAATCGGACTCTCCATTCCTTGAAACACATCGGCTGTCATTCTTTGAGAGAAATACTCCACATTTCGAACGGAAGGTTCCAAGTGTTTGGTGATCACATGGTTCAACAGCTCCACATTATCTCTGGCCGCGCTGAATATCTGCTCTTCTACTTTATTCTTTGCAGTTTGATAAGAGATAAAGCCGATGACCAAGCATGGAACCAATAAAATGGTCGTTCCGAAGAGAATCAGTTTGTTTCTTACATTCAATTGAAAAAATCGGAAAAATCTGGTCATTCATTGTCCCCCTTGCATGTTTTTCACCTTTATATAATCGCTTGCTGAACGGTAGAATCCTTCAAAAAATAAAGGATTTTCTGTAACACCGAAATACAAAAGCCTGCGGGCGATTTCCCACAGGCTTCTGTTGTTGAAATTCTCAAGGTTTTGCATCCGGCCAAATCCGTTTCATCGTTTGGTCGAAATCAGTTGTAAAGCGTTCCATCGAACCGCCATCTTGGATAAACCGGGCATATCCTTGGAGTTGACCTACCTGTTCCCGTTTAGCGGTAAAATGAACCCTTGTTACATTCGGGGCCATCGCTTTCACCTTTGATTCAATCTGTTGAACCAGCTCCGGTTCCACATTTCCGGTCGCTGTTCCTGTCATGTCCGGATCCGGTTTTGAAGGAACTTTCTGTTGGCTGCCTGAAAGACCTCCTTGTTGGTTGGTTAACTCATTTACATTCTGACCGGATTGGGTGACACCGTTATTCTCCGTTTCGGGGGCCCCTTTTGCGTTGGACTTCGGGATGCCTTTCCCGGAGAGGCCGGACCTTTGATCTCCCTTTGCCCAGGGGTCTTGCCCATCCGGATAATAGCTTCCAAACTGCTGTTTCATGTACGGGTCAGGAGTTTTCTCATCACCGATTACATGAGCTCCCACGTATGCTTCTCCATTATGGATGAGAACGGCAGCTCCCTGCACACCGGGGATTTTGTTCAGTTCTTCCGCAATTCGATAGTCCGCTTTTATGCCTTCCGAAATCATTTCCGGCGGGTGGGCTTGTTTAATATCAGAATGATCCGGATTGGAGTATTTCTTTCCTGTCTGGCAAGCGGCCAGAGCAGAACCGAAAGCCAAGGCGGCGACAAGCGCAACTAGGCAGGTACGTGGGCGCATTTTAAAATTCTCCTTTCGTTACACCCGTTTGACAGGGACATCGCATTATAGGATACCTGTAGATTGATCCAATCCTGCCAAAAATATGTATGGTCAGGTACTCAACGGGAAACCTAGAGACAAACAATCGCAAGGAGGTCCCTCAATGTCAGTCTGGGCAAAAATCGGCCGTCTCTTTACAGTGGATGACTCGATCATGGACGAGGATTTCTCCTTGGTCCCCGACGAGAGTGCAAATGATGACGAGCAGCGGGGCGAACGGAACGCAGCAAAAGTAAAGAGGGTCAAATCGAAAAAGCGTGTGTTAGAAAAGGCGCCCGGTAAGCAGCGTGAAGAGGCAGAAGCGGAGCCAAGTCAAAACCAGCCAATTCCGGACGAACTCTCCGATCGACTTCAGGAAAACCGGGACACGGTTGAAACGATTTTTCATTTGCCGAAAAATGCGGACGTAATTATTCGTGACTTTGTCATATCCCGTACCGAACCGATCAAAGCGTTTGCGGTTTTTTTGGAAGGAGTCTCAAGCAAGGAGACCATCAATTCATTTATTCTCCAGCCGTTAATGCTGTTGGCTGATGTCCCGCCGGATAACGAAATGAAGGATCGTTTGAAAACGGTCAAAGAAAAACTTCTTCCCGGCAACCAAGTCATGGAGTACGACAAGTGGGAGGAAGTGAAAAAAAATATTCTGTCCGGTTCAACGGCTGTGTTTATTGACGGTGTGGAGAAGGCACTGATTATTGAGACAAAAGGCTGGGAGCAGCGCGGTGTAGGGGAAACGAAGACGGAAACAGTCGTTCGGGGGCCTCACGATGCATTTACCGAGAACCTCCGGGCAAATACCGGGTTGGTTCGTGCCCGGCTGCGTACGGAAAAATTGATCACGGAAATGATGCAAGTCGGACAATTGGCACCGACGGATGTTGCGGTCATGTACATCGATGGGATCGCCAATCCCAAACTCGTGGCCGAAGTGAAGAAAAGAATAAAAGCGGTTAAGGTCGATTTTCTGCAGGACAGCGGCACGCTTGAACAATTTATCGAGGATCAGCCGGTCGGTCTGGTTCCAAAAATGATGGCGACCGAGCGCCCCGACCGCGTGGCCGCTTCGCTGTCAGAAGGTTTTATTGCTGTATTTGTCGGCCAGAGTCCGTATGTTTTGATTCTCCCTACCATGATCTGGTCGCTTCTGCATACGGCGGAAGATGCTTTTCTCCGGTATCCTTTCGGTTCACTGCTGCGTTTGATCCGGTTTGTGTCGTTTGGTACTGCGCTTCTGCTGCCTGCGTTTTATATTGCGATTACAAATTACCACCCGGAAATGATTCCGACCGATCTGATGCTTGCAATTGCGGCAGCGAGAGAGAGGGTTCCATTTCCTGTGGTCTTGGAAGTGTTAATGATGGAACTGGCTCTTGAACTGATTCGGGAAGCGGGGATTCGGATTCCAAACGTGATCGGTCCGACAATCGGCATTGTGGGAGCATTGATTCTGGGACAGGCAGCGGTTCAGGCGGGGATTATTTCGCCATTATTGGTTATCGTGGTGGCGGTCACCGCTCTGTCCGCGTTTAGTCTGCCGAACTATAGTTTTTCTTTTGCCATTCGCTTATTGAGATTTGTATTTATTTTTATTGCGGCGATCTGGGGGTTTTATGGAATCACATTGGGAATTATGGGGTTGCTGATGAACTGGGCTTGCATGAAGTCATTTGGAGTTCCCATGCTTTCGCCTGTGGCTCCGTTTAAACCTTCCTCACCGGACATAGTTTTGCGGGCGCCCGCCTTTTTGCAGGAAAAACGGCCGAGTGCCATCCGCCCAATGGATACGAAGAGGCAGCGAGACTTCACCCGACCGTGGGATCCCGCTGTTCACGATTCAGAGGAAGCTCAGGAGCAAAGCCGGAAGGAACAAGAGGAACCTGATCGGGATCACGTACAGCAAGGCGGTGAACAGAATGATTAGAACGGGACATCTTGGCCGGGTCGAATTGTTTTCACTTATCGTGATTGCCGGAGTGTCAGACATCTTTTTGAGTTTTCCGCAGCAACTGGTGTTGTACGGGGGGCCCGCCGGTTGGATGATTCCTCTGATCTCGATGCTGTTTTCACTGGTGGTATGGGGGATCATGGGGCCGGTTCTCGCCCGAAGGAGGGAAGGAAATCTGGTATCCCTAAGCCGGCGCTATGTAGGGGGATGGTGGGCCGGAATCGTTTCCCTGCTCGTTGTAATTTTCCTTTTGTTATATACGGCCAGTACGATGAGGCTGTTTACAGAAACAGTAATTACAACAGTCTTGCCTAAATCACCGATTTCCTTTGTTGCGGTTCCATTTCTGCTTGCGGTTGTCTATTACGCTTATATGGGAGTTGAGGGATTGTCCCGCGTCGCCTGGTTTCTCACTCCCTGGCTGCTGATAGGACTTGTGGCGCTGCTTGCCCTGAATGGGAACTGGGTGAACCCGGAATACATGTTTCCGTTCTGGGGGAATGGAATTGTCAATCTGCTCATTGACGGCGCATCGTTTACTGGAATGTTTATCAATATTCTGTTTCTCGCAATTCTTGCTTCTCTGCTCCGCAATCCAAAAGATTCGGTACGAATTGGCATTTGGAACATTGTGGTCGTCGGGATTGCTTATGCGTTGGTGACATTGGTGTTTATTATGGTGTTTTCCCCTGAAGCCGCTACCCGTTCCCCGTTTCCTATGTACCAGTTGGGCCGTTTAATCTATGCCGGCCGGTTCATTCAACGGTTGGAAGCCGCTTTTGTTTTCATCTGGGTTGCGATGGCACTTATTAAGCTGTCACTGAGTATCTGGATCAGCAGCTATTTGATTGCGGCCGCCAGCGGCATGCCTGTCTATAGGCCGCTCGTATTTCCCATAGCGTTGATTGTCTATTCCCTCTCTTTTGCCGTCGGGAGTTTTCCTGAGATGCTGGAGTGGAATAATCTGCTTTTGCGCCGGAGTTGGACGGTGGTTATCGGATTGCCTCTGCTCACTCTTGTCTGGGTTCGATTTAAAAATCGGAAGGGAGAGACGGACCATGAGCAACCTTCGCAAACTTCTTAGTCTCTTTCTGGTTGTTGTTCTGATGTTCCCTATCAGCGGATGTTATGATCGGGTCGAATTGGAAGGGATGGCATTTGTTGTTTCGCTTGGATTGGACAAAGGGCCTGATAATACGATCGATGTGACTGCGAGAATCGCTGTTCCCAGCAAACTGTCCGGAGGAACGGTGGGAGGTGGCGGCGGCGGAGGGAAGGATGAAGAGTTGGGAGGTACAAAACCGATCACCGTCAGAGCCCACTCAATCGGGGAGGCCCTTACGCTCTTGAATACAACTGTGGAACGACAAATCTCCCTTATGCACCTGGCCAGCATTGGGATTGGAGAATCTTTGGCGCGGGAAGGCGTTATCAACTATTTGCGGCCGTTGGCGCGATATCGTGAGTTCCGTCGTACGGTTGTGCTTTATGTGATGCCCGGGAATGTACGGGAAGTATATGAAAAGAATCAGCCGATCCTGGAAAGGTCGGTGACCCGGTTCACAGAATCAGTAACAGAGGTTGGCCGGCACACCGGACTCGGCGTGACCAATAAGCTGCATGAATTTATCGTTTCTTTGGAAACTCCAAATGAAGATCCGATAGCTGCGGTGCTTGCGCTGAATCCCAAAGCGAAAGAACAAGTCGGAGAAAGAGAAGAATCGGAGCTCTCTTTCGAGCCGGGGAAAGTTGTGCGTCAAGGCGGCAACCCGCTTGAGTTCACGGGAACGGCAGTTTTCCAAAATGATCGCCTGGTAACCTATCTTGACGGGATTGACACAAGAATGCTCCTCACGATCCGGGGTGAACTTCGACGAACTCAGATGGATTTTCCCGATCCTTTTGAGAAAGAGCGGTTTGTAAGTCTGGAATTGAAGCATGCCCGGGCGCCGGTGGTCAAAGTGGATCTGACAACCGATCCGATCAGGGTCAAGATACGACAGCGTCTGGAAGGGGATCTGATAGGAACGCAAACCGGCTTGGATTACACTAAACCGAGTGACATGAACATTCTCGAAAAGTCAATTGCGCAACGTCTGGCAGAACGGCAAAAAAAATTGATTGAACATATTTACCATGAGTATCAAGCCGATCCATTCGGCATCCTCAAAAGAACGAGAGGGCAATTTGCAACGTTCCCGGATCTGAAGGCGTTTGACTTCCGCACAAAGCTGCAAGATGCGGAGGTCGATGTGGAAGTAGATTTGCAAGTGCGGCGGGTCGGGATTCAATTGAGCCCGCTTCAACCAAAGTAAAGGGGGGCTGGCGAATGAAATGGATTGCGCTTCTTGTGCAAATGCTGCTCCCCGTAGGTGTATTCATTTATACCATTAATTTTGGCCGCTGGATGAGATCAAGGAATATCAAGGCAGGGGCGTATGTTACTTATGCAATCGCAGTGATGGCGTTGGGGTTGACATTCTGGGTGCTTCTGCACAATAACGTGTAAGAGATCCCACAAGCCGCAATTCGGGTATAATGTGTGATAAGAAGGATTGGAGAGGAGTTCTCGAATGAAAGAAGTGATCATTTATACGGACGGTGCCTGTTCAGGCAATCCGGGGCCGGGCGGATGGGGAGCCGTCTTGATTTATGGAGACGTCACGAAAGAAATTTCCGGCGGGGAGAAAGTAACCACCAACAACAAGATGGAGCTGACCGCCCCGATCGAAGCGTTAAAGCGGCTGAAAGAACCTTGCAAAGTCAAATTGCACAGCGACTCCGCCTATCTGATTAACTGTTTTAAGGAAAAGTGGTACGTCGGATGGGAAAAAAACGGCTGGGTCAATTCAAAAAAAGAGCCCGTAGCCAACAAAGAACTCTGGCAGGAGCTGCTCCGCCTGATCCGCATTCATGATGTGGAGTGGATCAAGGTAAAAGGACATTCCGGAGACTATTGGAATGAGCGCTGTGACGAGTTGGCCCGGGCAGCTGCTCCGAAGTAGAGAAAGTCCGGCATAAGCCAATTGGCTCGTCGGTCTTTCGTTCCACCTGTAAGAAATTATAAGTTTCAGAGGTAACAAGTATAAGCGCAACTAGGCATTCACCAAAGTCAAAGACTTGGCGAATGCCAAGTTTTCTTTATGTTAGTAAGGGAGGTGGGCGCATGGAAACGACAGCAGCAGTACAGACCGCACAGTGGGAATTGACCCGCCAGGACATGGAAGAGATTCGGGAACGTCTCGGGATCGACATGATCGGCACTACAACGGCTGAACCGTTTCACGATATTAGGGAGACTCTTCGAATGTATCGGGAAAAAGGCTACGAATCAGGATTTGAGCATCCGGTGATTGAAGAACGGATTGATCCCGGAGCACTTGTGCCGGGAGCCAAATCGATTGTGGCGATTGCTATGGCCTATCATACCGAACAGCATGGTGCTCTGAAACGACCGAGGGGTATTCGCGGGGCGTTGTCCAAGTATGCTTGGGGTCTTGATTATCATCATGTTTTACGGGATAAATTGAATGCTCTGGCTGCTGAGATCGCAAACCGGGTCGGCAGGAAAATTGCATTTCATTCCTCAGTGGACACGGGGCCGATGGTGGATCGTTCGGTCGCCCGCCGTGCCGGAATCGGATGGTTCGGCAAGCACTGTTCGATCATCACGGAAAAATACGGTTCATGGGTGTTTCTGGGGCAGTTGGTGACGGACGTGGCGATTGAGCCTGGTCCTCCCGGACCGACCTCTCTCTGCGGAGATTGCGATTTGTGTATTCGTGCTTGTCCGACGGGGGCACTGGTCGATCCGTTTACTACCGATTCGAGTAAATGTTTATCCTATATCACGCAGATGAAAGGATTTGTTCCGGAAGAATTCCGCACCAAATTTGGTACCCGCATTTGGGGATGTGACACCTGTCAAGCAGTGTGCCCGTCAAATAAAAATACAGCTGCCGGAACACATGAAGGATTCCTGCCTGATCAGAATCTTTCATACCCGGATCTGTTGGAGCTGCTCGAGATGAGCAACCGGGAATTTAAACGCATTTTTGGAAAAACGGCTGCCGCTTGGCGAGGTCTTACTGTGATGAAAAGAAACGCGATCATCGCGTTAGGCAACATCAAAGACAAACGGGCTGTGCCAAAGTTAATTGAACTGTTACAGGATGAAAGGCCGGAGATTCGCGGAACAGCCGCATGGGCTTTGGGAAGGATAGGCGGGAAGGAAGCCGAACAGGCTGTGAAAACTGCACTTTTGGCGGAGTCGGACCCGAACGTCCGGTACGAAATGCGATGGGTAAACGAAATTCAACGGACTGTTGAGCCGAATTAGTCGGCAAGATTCAAGACACACCAAGCCCCCTCTCTGTGCTATAAAGGATACAGGGGGGCTTTTTTTGTGGCAGCCTTAAGCGAAGAGATCATGTGGAAAGCGACCCAATCGTCAAAAAACGTATGACCCTGAGGGAAAGATGAGGTGTTGTCCCGTGGAACCAGTGGCAAACGAAAGAATCGGATATGACGTGTTTCCGTCTCCGATTGGTCCCATCTACGTCGTGGTAGATCAACGAGGGGTCCGGAAGGTGGCACTGACCGAAGAGGAATGGCAAGAATACCAAACAGAACTGGGGAATATCCCGCAGGATTCGGAATTGTGCCGAAACACCGTTCAACAACTGGATGAATACTTTAAAGGAACTAGGCGTACATTTGATTTGCCTCTGTCAGTTGAGGGAACTGACTTCAGAAAAAAAGTTTGGCAGCAGCTTCTTTCGATTCCGTACGGCGAGGTCAGAAGCTATGCGGATATTGCAAAAGCTGTCGGCAAACCGAAAGGACCGCGTGCAATCGGGCAGGCGAATCGGGCCAATCCGCTCCCCATTTTGATCCCGTGTCATCGGGTTATCGGAAAGAATGGAGACCTTGTCGGATACGCAGGGACAAGAACGGATCTAAAGACTGTGCTTTTGGAGCTGGAACAGGGGAAAAACATCCCATTGAAGTGACGAGGTGATCACAGTGATTGTTATATCCGCATGCCTGATTGGGTGCCATTGCCGCTATGATGGAGATGCAAATCTTGTAGAAGAACTGAGATCTATGGTCGAGCGGGGCGAGGCGATCCCAGTTTGTCCGGAACAGATGGGGGGTCTGTCCACACCCAGGCCGCCCGCGCAGATTGTTGGCGGGGAAGGGAAGGACGTGCTGGAAGGCAGGGCCCGTGTTATCACCGACGGCGGTCAGGATGTTACGTCTGAGTTTCTGAAAGGTGCCGAAGAAGCGCTGAGAGTGGCCAAGTTGGTTGGCGCTGCAGAAGCAATTTTAAAAGAACGAAGCCCCTCCTGCGGCTCTTCGATGATTTATGACGGATCTTTCACAGGCAAAAAGAAGTCCGGGCGGGGGGTCACCGCAGCACTGCTGGAGGAAAACGGAATCCGTGTAAGGTCGGAGGAAACGTATCAAAAAAGTTAACTGCCGCGGTGCCGATCCACATGCTGGCCGAAATCCTCCAGGAAAAGTTGGCGGGTTTGCTCTTGTTCGTATAACTGCTCCAGCCGGGCCAATGTATATGGGCTAGCTTGTTTCAGATAGTGGTTGTGGCAGCTGCGCCAAAAAGATTGAGGAAAAGTAAGGATTGCCTGCAGAATCCGATACTCGGCGTGACGAAGCGGTTCCACATTGTTCGCCTGGACAAGTGCAACCAGGGCTGATTCTCTCTGCCAATTGTTTGTTTGCAGGCTGCGTCGAATCAGGTGTCCGAGGTCGAGCATTCTAGGTCCATAGGACATCCGGTCAAAATCGATCAGATAGATCTGATTCCTGGAGGTAAAAACGAGGTTTTGCGCAATTATGTCAAGGTGACACAGGCCGGGATTTCCCTCTTCTTGACTCAGAAAATTGCGGCATCGGGGATCCTCCAGATATTTTACCGCCTGGAACGCCTGTTTTTTGTACATCGGAGCATGCCGAAGGACAAACCTGTCGACTGCATCCGGTTTTCGTTTCGTTCGCGCCTTGGCGAGGAATAAGTCGAACTCGTCGGTACGTGATTGCAAAACCCTTTCAATCCCGAATGCTCCGGAAGGATTGTAAATCGTGGATTCAAAACCGTGCGAAGCACGGTGAAATTGCGCAATGGCGGTTGCTGCTTCCCCAACATGAACCAGATTTGAAAAATCTGCCGGCTGTCCCGTGACCCACTGGGTGACATAGTACACCTGCTCGCCAAACAGTGTGAACGGGCTTTTTCGTTTATTGGGCACCAGCCTGGAAAATCCGGAAAAGCCGTTTTTTGAAACAAAATTCAACGCCTGGGACATAAACTGAATTCGCTTCGGAGTGATTGGGGGTTTTTTCAGTGCGTAGGTCCCATCAGAGGTATGAAGACGCATAACGGAACCCACCGGCACAGCCTGGATGATTTCAAAAGGGTATTGTTCCAAAACCTTGGGGGAGAACCCTTTGGCCCGCAACACAAGATTGACGTCTTTATTTGAAATATCCACATCATGTTCCGGAGGGTCTTCGTTTACGTAGACCGTTTTTTTTCGGCTTGAACGCTGCTGTGAGGAATTGGGCGTTGAATTGTTTTGACCGCTTGGGTTTTTTCGTTGTTTCCCGGATGTCGGGGGAATCAGGAAGCCGGGAGGGGTCGTCAGTTCCTCCCAGAACTCTTTCACCCAAGCGGGTATTTCGATGCGGGGCATTCTCATCACCTCTTTCTACAGGGTATGAAAGATAGGCGGAAAATGAGTGGGCACATCCCGGCCTCCCACGAATAACAGGGCCGGTCTACTCCTAACCTCCCGACTTTGCAAAATGAAGGGGTGCCTCCAGATAGTCGAGGGCTTCTTTTTCGGTTAAACGCTTGGTTTCAACAAGATTCATCAGGACTTCCCGCTGCCGCTTCTTCGCGAGATCATACGCAACGTATGGATTGTAGGCAGACGGGGCGTTAGGGAGCCCTGCCAGAAGAGTCCATTCCGGATAGGACAATTCGGCCAACGGTTTGCCAAAATAGGTTTGTGCCGCTTGTTCCGCGCCGTATGCCCCGTCGCCGAAATAAATTGCATTGAGGTAAAGTTCAAGGATTTCCCGTTTACTCATTTGTGTTTCAAGTGCGAAAGCCAAAGCCAGCTCTTTCGCTTTTCGCTCAACGGATCGTTCCTGCCGCAGAATGGTGTTTCGAATCAACTGTTGGGTAATGGTGCTGCCTCCTTGAGAAGGTCCTTGCTCCAGATTGACATAAAGCGCCCTGCCAATTCCCCGCAAATCAAAACCCGGGTGACTGTAAAAACGACGATCTTCCGTACTGATGACCGCAAGCTGGAATTCAATAGGGATTTCTTTAATGGACAGGTACTTCCCTCCGTTTTGTGCCACTTTCTCCTTCACATCTTCCCGAACATAGGTTGCGATCGGGTAAATGGTTGAAAAGAACAAGTTGAAAACCATCCAGAATCCGCCGAGAACAATGACAATTCTTAGAAGCCGTTTCCACCACATATCTGATCCAAGCCCCTTATCCTGATTGATTTTCTCCATTCCATTATATAGTAAAAATTATTTAAAAAAATCGTTGATTAAATATTCTGTCTTGTCGAAATGGATCGAAACTTTTATCTGTCATTTCTTTACAAGATTTTATATAGTTTAAGAGAAGGCAAACAAAAAGGGGGAAAATGTATGAAAAAGAAATTTGTGTCTTCTGTACTCGCAGTGACAATGGCTGGCTCCCTGCTGACATTTCCTTTGGCGAGTGCACAGACCGACCGGTCGGCTGCTGAGTCTCTTTTGGAGTCGGCACCGATTGACCCGAACATTATTCCTGAGGAGCGTCTGGCAGAGGCGTTGAAGGAGCGTGGGATGATCCCCGCAGCCGCTTCCCCGGAACAAGTGAAAAAAGCGGTCAAAGACTATGTCTCTGGAAAATCTCCGAAAAATCCGGCAGCTTCAGTCGGTCATCATCCCGGTGAACTGGACAAGCAAGCGAAGAAGTACATATCGGAACAAAAAAAGAAAATAAAGAACTATCAAGGGACTCAAAAACAGTTTGAACAGATTGGCGGCGGAAACCACGACAAGCTGATCGAAAAGAAAGGAATTCCCGTTAAAGAAGCAAAGGCTGCTACATACAACGGACCTGTAAGAAAGGATAAAGTTCTTGTACTGTTAGCCGAGTTCAGCGATTTCAAACATAACAATATCGATCAGCGTCCCGGCTATATGTATGCGGACGATTTTAACCGTGAACATTATCAAAAGCTGATGTTTGGCAATGAAGAGTTCACTTTGTTTGACGGAACCAAAATCCAAACCTTCAAGCAGTATTATGAAGAGCAGTCCGGAGGCAGCTACACTGTCGACGGAATGGTTTCCGATTGGCTGACCGTTCCCGGAACTGCCAAAGAATACGGAGATGACAATCCGAACGGTGGCCATGACAATCTGGCACCGAAAGGTCCCCGGGATTTGGTAAGAGATGTATTGGTTGCGGCTGCCAACAGCGGGATTAACCTGGCCGATTATGATGAATTCGACCAGTATGACCTTGATGGAGACGGCAATTTTAACGAACCCGACGGTCTGGTGGATCACCTGATGATTATCCATGCGGGTACCGGTCAAGAAGCTGGCGGCGGGAGACTGGGGGATGATGCGATTTGGTCCCACCGCTGGACACTTGGACGGGTGTTTCCAGTTCCGAACACTGCTGCCAAAGTGGATTATTGGGGCGGCAAGATGGCGGCTTACGACTACACCATTCAACCGGAAGACGGAGCCGTTGGGGTCTTTGCTCATGAATTCGGTCATGACCTGGGGCTGCCGGATGAGTATGACACACTCTACACGGGTAACGGGGAACCGGTCGGCGTATGGTCGATTATGAGCGGCGGCAGCTGGGCAGGTAAGATCGCCGGCACTGCTCCGACAAGCTTCAGCCCGCAGAACAAAGAGTTCTTCCAAAAAACGATGGGCGGCAATTGGGCAAACATTGCAGAAGTGAATGAATCCGATCTTGATTCGAAAGGCCTTGGATTTGTAATCGATCAGAGCGTAACGAAATCCAAAAATCCAGGTATCGTAAAAGTGAACCTGCCGGACAAGCCGGTGAAAGGGATTGAAGCGAAATTCGGCCAAAAATATTATTACAGCACGAAAGGGGACGATCTGCATACGGTGATGACTTCTCCCGTATTCGATCTAACCGCTGCAGCCAACGCCGTATTCAGCTACAAAGCTTACTATGACATCGAGTACAATTATGATTACCTATATGTGGATGTAGTTGATGAGAGCGGTGCAAAGCTGAAAACGATCGATGTGATCGGTGACGAGGATACGGACGGGGATACTCGTGCAGAGTCCTCGAAAGGGCAGTGGGTTGACAAATCTTATGATCTGAGTGAATTTGCAGGCAAGAAAGTGAAGCTGCAGTTCAGCTACATTACAGACGGTGGTTTAGCTCTTGACGGCTTTGCATTGGACAACGCTGCATTAACCGTCGATGGACAAGTGAAGTTCTCTGATGACGCGGAAGGTGACGCGAAGTTTACCTTAGACGGATTTGGAATTTCAAACGGTATTGAGTACAAAAAACACTATTACTACCTCGAGTGGAGAAACTATGCGGGTGCTGACAAAGCGCTGCAATATGCTCGCGGTGCGACATACAACACCGGTCTTCTTGTTTGGTATGGCGATGACAGCTACCTTGACAACTGGGTAGGCGTGCATCCGGGTGAAGGATTCTTGGGAGTTGTGGATTCTCATGCTCACAATATTCTCTACTTCAATGTGAACGGGCAGACCACAGTAGCCAATTCAACCCGCTATCAAATTGCGGATGCTGCGTTCTCCTATGATGAGGCTCCGGCTTGGGATTACACTCACACTTCTTGGGGCTATATCAAGTCTCCCGGATTTGCCGGCGTAACCAAGTTTGATGACAGTCAATCCTATCTGGACAGTGCGGTTCCGGATGCAGGACGCAAGATTCCGAACTTCGGATTGAAGTTCCAGGTAGCAGGCGAAGCAAAAGATAACTCCGCCGGCGCAGTATGGCTGCATAAATAGTTGTCAAAAAGGGGTAACATGCGGTAACGAAAAAGAGGGTTCTCTTCTGAGGTACCCTCTTTCTGATGAACCTGATCTTGTTAAGCCAGCGTACTCCAAACTTCGATCTTGGTCTTCACGCGTCGAATCACTTCGTCGGTGAATTCACGTGTTCCGGCGGCGCCTCCCAAATCAGCGGTGCGGAATCCTTCGACGATCGCTTCCAAAGTACTTTCATAGATCGCACGGGATGCCCGTTCCGCTTCCTCGTCGTGGAAGAACGAGAGCAGTGCGGCACCTGCAAGAATCATGGCCATTGGGTTTGCGACGTTTTTGCCAAACAACGATGGCGCAGTTCCGTGTGGAGCTTCGGCCATCACAGTCTGCGGGTTGTATTCGTCATCAAACGAAATCAGGAGAGATTCGGATCCGGCAATGGAGCCGAACATTTGCAGTACCAGATCGGACAGACAGTCCCCGTCGCGGTTTAACGCAGGAATGACCAAGGGTTCACCGAAGCTGTTTAACAGCAATGCATACGTTGCGTCAATCAGTTGAGGCTCATAGCGAATGTCTTTATTCTTTGCCGCCGCCCGATCCATTTCTTCTTTTAACATGCCTTCATAAACAGGAGATACTGTATATTTTGGACCGCCAAACACTTTGGCTCTCATTTTCCGCGCCTGGATAAAAGAGAACTCTGCGACCCCACGGCACACTCGACGAGTGATTTTCTCCGTTCGGTACGCAATCTCATCAAGGCCTTCTCCTTCACGCCACTCCTTGGCTCCGTATGCATCGTCAACCGCCATCCTCACAACGGAAATCGGAGCATGGATGCCAGGAAGCGGGTTAACTCCCGGAATTCGGCGTCCAGTACGAATAATGACCGTTCCATCAATTCCTTTCCGCAAAATGGCGTTAGGTGAACCTACATCTCCCGGTGTTTCCGGGGTAATGGTTGCGGCTTTGATTCCGAAGCCGGATTCCTTCATGGCAGCTGCCGCTTCGTGCACTACCTGATTTTGGGTAGCGCGGCGATTTTCCAATGATAAATCAAACCGTTTCAATTCAATATCAAGGCCGATTACTGAAGGATCCAAAACCCGCAGGGATTCTTCCAAAAGTTCTTGTCCTGTTTGATCGCCTTCCATTACAACCACTGTTTTTTTGTTCACGCCAATTCACCTCAATAAAATATGTAAAATCCTTTGGGCAGTAGAGTGCAAACACAATTTATGGACCATAGCTTTCCCAATTGGAAGCAAGGTCCATGCGTTCGCTACCTTGTTAACATCTTGCTGATCAGTTGAGCCGTATTTCGGGCAGCGGGAATGAACCGTTCCACAGCTTCCGGAGTGAAGCGGTCAACAGGTCCCGACACGGATAAAGCTGCCACAATTTGCTTGTCACGTCCGAAAATCGGTACTGCAACGGCAGCCGCACCCGGTTCACGTTCTTCAATGGAAATGGCATACCCGTTCTCACGCGTTTTGACAAGCGCTGCTTTAAATTCTTTCTTGGACAAATCTCGCGGCCACGCCGGATCCTGGATCACTTCCTGCACCAATTGCGGATCTGACCAAGCCAGTAAGACTTTACCGGATGCACCCACATATAGGGGAAGCCTCTGTCCGATATTGGCTACCCTGCGAACCGGTTGATTGCTTTCCACCGCTTGTGTTCGAATACGTTCTTTCCCGATCCGGATGTAAAGCGAAATTGTTTCTCCAACTTCGTCCCTAAGGTGTGTCATTTCGGGAACCACAATCGAAGCCAGATCATCGGATTGGTAGACATTACTGACCAGTTCAAGTACACTCCATCCCAAGCGGTACTTATCGGTTTGTGGGTGACGACGGATAAATCCTTTGGTTTCAAGGGATGCTAACAAGCGATGTACCGTACTTTTATGCAATCCCACTCTCTTTGCTATTTCACTCAGCCCCAATTCCATCTCGGTTCCTGAAAAGCAAAGCAGGATATCAAGAGCCCTCTCTACTGCCCGAACAGTCCCTTTTTCCTGATCCGTGACACACACCCCCCAGGGATGAATAAAGTTTCATCATGCGGAACATCGTTTCATACAATAGTATATCACACTGTAAGAAAATGATAAATAATTTTTCCTCAAATGATCACCTGTCTATCTTGTATTACGCACTCCTTCTGGGCGGTCTGCATATGGTGTGGTAATCGCTTTGAAGGAGGGCCCTTGTGTGAGCATAGAGTGGCGTCAAACCATCAGGGAATTTTTTGATGCGAAAAATCGGGCGTGGCTGTCCGGGGATGGAGAAGTACTTGAACAGCTGGCAATCCGGCCGGACGCCGTTCGTTCTTGTCTGGATGATATTAAAGCGCTGAGCCGTTCTGCCATGGACAGGGGCGTTCACTATAGAAAAAGCCGCACCAATTTAAAGATTTTACGGACATCCCCCACCACCAACGGGAAAGTTCGAGTCGACCTGATGGAACAGTTGACATGGATTTATAAAGACGGAGAGGATCTGAAGCACCAAGCAAGACTGCAACCGGTCCGGGTCACTCTTACAAATTCGGAAGGCAGGTGGAAGATTGAAAGGTTGGATCGGATCGGCGAAAAGGAAGAGCGCAGTCTGATCAAAAAGGCAATGGACTTTCGGCCGTTGGACGGGAATTCGAATGTCCGCCAAGCCCGTTTTGACCGGAGAAAGGCTCAACGCTATGCGGAGCTTTGGTGGAACGGATTCAATCCTCAGTACAAACAATTTGAAGTGGATTGCACAAACTATGTGTCGCAATGTCTCTATGCAGGCGGAATGCCAATGGCGTATCATTCGCGAAGGGATCGTGGCTGGTGGTACCGTGGACAAGGGAAAACCGCGAACTGGAGTTACAGTTGGGCGGTGGCACATTCATTGCGATATTATCTCGAAGCTTCAGGACGTACAACGGTGGTGCTCGATCCCCAGCAGCTGATGATTGGGGATGTGATCTGCTATGATTGGGACGGTGACGGCAGGTGGCAGCACAATACGATCGTGGTCGGGTTCGACCGCAGCGGAATGCCGCTTGTGAATGCCCACACCGTTGCGAGCCAGCATCGCTACTGGGATTACAAGGACAGTTACGCGTGGACCGAGAGGACGCGATATCGTTTTTTTCATATACGGGATGTGTTTTAATCGGTAAGCTCTCTTCCGGATGGAGGGGGGCTTTAACTTTCAGCAGTAAAGTCTCTAGCGGTACCATATAGTGAACAATTTACATTATTGCAGAGAAAGGCGGATATTCAGGGTGAATTTTCAAAAATCAAATTCGTTTTTAAAAATGGCTCTACACCAAACATAGTGCTTGACAAAATGTAGGGGGAAAAATTGAAAAGCATCTGTACATTCCATAAGATGGTTGTGCAACCAAATCCAACTCGAGGAATGACAG
>NZ_JBHSHC010000079.1:0-30348 GCF_042652925.1 Effusibacillus consociatus | reverse complement strand
GATGAAGGGGGAACTGGAAAAGTAAAAGCGGGCTTGCGCCCGCAATGAAATTTCAGTTCTCTACTCTACTAAGTGATGAGGCAGTGACAGTACAGCTGTCACCACCGCAATCATCTGTAAAACACTGAAATGCTTCGGTGAAAGTTACGAAAATCCCTGAAGTCGGTACTATCTGTTGTGAGTTAGGATAGCGGAAGACCATCTATGAAGATCATCTATTCGGAAATGAAAAAGTGTAAACATTCAAAGGTCCAGTTCCAAAATAAAAAAAACGGAACTTAAAGTCTAGGGGGCCGCGGTTTTTTACAGAATACTGGCGGTACCCCTAACCGATATCTGTGAATGAGCGTTACAAGCTTAATACCAGTACTATTGGTACAAATTTTACAGTCCTGATATCAAATTTTGCCGGATTTAACGGGCGAAACACAAAAATAGTCCCTAGGTTATATTCCAGATTTAAAAGAACTTAATAGTTGGATAATAACTTGGATTATTCTATTTTGATCTGCAATACTAGGATCAATGCTGTATTGAAGGTGATAACCATCAATTATAGCAATGATTAATGCAGCAAGTTCTTTTAATTGAGTATCTTCACACTCTTTAAACGGATCAAGCTGTTTAAGAACAGAAGTAACCATATCAATCCAACTATGGTAATGAACAATCATTTGCTTTTTTATTACCGGATTCCTCATTGAATTAACACAGAACTCAAAATATATAGGAGCCCAATTATCTTTTTTGGTTAACTCAATAAACAGGGCTACTCCTCTTCTAAGACTCTCCTCGATATCCTCAACATACGAAAAAACCTCAAAATATTGCCGTTTAAAACTTTCTAATCTATTATCCATTAATTTCAGGAATAGTTCTTCCTTGCTGCTGAAATGAAGATAAAAAGTTCCTTTTGTGTAGCCCGCTTCCTTGGCAATATCATCAATTGATGCCTTGTCGTAGCCCTTTTCCGCAAAGATTTTTAGTGACGCTTCCATTAACTTTTCAAACGATAACTCTCTTTTAATTTGGTGCTTATTCCTTTTTTCCATATCATTCGCCCCATTGCAAATATTTTGAAAAAATACCTTGACAGTCAGGTATATTATACCATACTTTTTAAATACTAACTCGTTAGTATTTAATTGAAAAATTTACTGTTGGAGGGATTAAATTGGAAAGAATTCGTAAGGTTGCCTTATCTTTTGCCGTTTCTGCATTAGCACTGAGTAGTGCCAATTCTGCTTTTGCAGCATCTTCGGAAGTCTCTGTGGATGAGAATTTGAATCGTCCGAAACTTGAGAAGCCAGCAATTCCCGCTGATCCTCGTGGTCCTCTCCCGAAAGATCCATCGGAATGGGATGAATGGATTAAAAAACATCCAGACCCCTTGGCAAAAGAGCAGAAAAAGACGGACAAAAAGACAGATACGGTACAATCTACCGCATATCAATTCGGGCCACTGGTTAACGGCGATATCATTTTAGGTGCCAACGCTGTGGATCCTAGTAAATATAATAGTATTCCGTATGGATACTACAGACATAATGCAATGTATGATTCTTCACAAGGTAACTTCATTTCTGCTACGTCTAGCACTGGTGTCTATCGTGAAAGCCAAAACTTTTGGTCTATCGGTTATAATGTACTTAAAAATTTATATGTTACTAGTGCCGACTACTACACAAGACAACGTGTAGTTGCAAATGCTGCAACTAATATGGGAGAGCCCTATGATTGGAATTCAGCCAAATATGATTCGTCAAAATGGTATTGTTCAAAACTCCCTTGGTTTGGGTACTACTATGTGGGTGGTATTGAAATTGATTCCAACTGGGGGTATTGGGTGACTCCGGACGGATATTTATCAAGATGGTGATACCTCCTTGGCATGGTCACGTGGGTAATTCTTAGAGGGTGCAAGATATTGCGAGTCGGAACATAATAACAGGTGGATAAATATCCACCTGTTTTATTCAATGATGCGGAGGTAGCTAATGGAGGTAGCTAATGTTAAATAAAAAATTCTTAGTTTCTGTGACGCTATTGATGATGACAGCATGCTCAAATATGAGCAATAATCCACTACCTAACACTCTAAATGAAAACAATGTTCTTTATATTAGTGATGGCCACAATTTACAAGAGATTGATGTGGATACAAATGACCAAAAGGTTATTAAAAACACCATATTTATTCAAAGTTTAAATTATGATAAAGATAAAAAGAAGATTGTAGCACCCGGGTATTCCCCCGGAGATTTTTGGGGTCTTTTGTATGTAGAAGGTACTGATTTGAAAAAACAATCCACTTTACCGTTTAGCCCCATCCATCTCTATCAATTTGGAACAAAATATGTAATGGACTCGGCCCAAGCATTGAACGACGGGAAAATACACACTACCCAGGTTGGACTCTACGATTCAAACTCCGATCGTATGATAAAACTATTTCAGGTTCCAGGCATTGTAAAGGATATTGCAGGCTATGAATCGAAAGCATACATTTCTAGTTATCACTCTCAAGAAAATGCACAATTTGCCGGAGTGTCCCCAAAATCAAATATCTATGAACTCGATCTAAATTCGAATGAACTTCGACCAATATTCAAGAACGATCAAAAGTGGGTTCCGTTTAAGTTGCTTTTTCAAGATGGATATTTATACGGGGTCTACCAAAGTGGTAGAAATGTACCAAAAGACGCCACTCAAAATATATTAGCCAAGATCAATCCGAAAACAGGTACCATTGAAAAAACAGTTCAGTTATCGAAATTTGCCAAAGACTTGGTATTATCAACAGATGGGAAAAGTATTTTTGTAACTCATTTTGATGAGTGGGGGAGTCAGGAAACGATTCAAAATCCATTGAGTAAAATTGATCTAAGCACATTTCAGGTTGATGTTTTATCGGATAATTTGAGAGCAGCTTCTATCGTATCAAACGAAAACAAGCTGTACGTTGGAAGCGATCTAGATGGGAAAATAACGGTTGTCGATGAAAAGACATTTAAAGTTGAAAAGACAATAAATACAAAAATACCAGCAATGTATATAACAAAGAATAAGTAGATCCAATCTGATTGAAATAAGTCCTTTATTCTAGTACCGTATTTTGACCCCTAATTGGGCCATTACTTTTTAAAGGCGGTCTTGTTATGAAACGTTCCTTACTTGTTCTAGCATCATTTTTTGGATTGTAGCGACTTCATCTACAAGCTTTGCATACAGTAATCAACCTTCGGTTGTAGTAAAAAGTTATTTTGTAGCATTTGAAAACAATACTGTGAATCTGGATCACATCAAGTCAAAAGGTGGAAAAATTAAGAAGCAATATGAGTACATTCCTGTAGCATCCGTGGAAATGACGGAAGCGGCGGCTCAGTCTTTGGCAGAGAACCCCAAAATTGCCTATGTAGAGGAAGATGGAAAGGTTCAGGCCACTGACCAAGTAATTCCATGGGGCATTCCTCACGTAAAGGCTACTAATGTTCAGCAAAATGGACTGACCGGATCGGGAATTAAAGTCGGAATTCTGGATACCGGGATAGACTACAGTCATGAAGATCTAAAAGTCAGTGGTGGTGTAACGCTTGTTCCCGGAACAACAGATTATAGGGATGATAACGGACACGGGACTCATGTGGCAGGCACTATAGCTGCCTTAAATAATACGGTAGGTGCCTTAGGAGTAGCACCTCAGGTAAATCTTTATGCGATTAAGGTGCTTGATCAGTCCGGAAGCGGTAACTACAGCGACGTTGTCGCAGGTATTGAGTGGGCCATTACAAATCACATGAACATACTTAATATGAGTTTGGGTGGGACTAGTAGTTCCAGGACATTGAAAGCAGCAGTTGATAAAGCTTATAATTTCGAAATTCTCCTTATCGCTTCCGCAGGTAATAACGGTTATGACCCAAAAGGAACGATTACCTATCCGGCTGCGTACGATTCAGTTATCGCTGTAGGTGCAGTTGATCCGCAGAACAATCGAGCAAGTTTTTCTAGTGTTGGTCGTCAATTGGAGTTAATGGCTCCCGGAGTTGGAATCGAAAGTACAGTACCAGGAGGATATGCTGTTTATAGCGGAACCTCCATGGCCGCCCCACATGTAACAGGCGTAGCAGCTCTCGTATGGCAAGCGAAACCGAGCTTGACTAATTTGCAACTACGAAACACTTTAAATCATACAGCCGTACCTTTAGGAGATTCTTTTTCCTACGGAAATGGTTTAGTAGACGCTCTGGCCGCAGTTAACTATTCTGAGACAATCAATACGAGCGGTGGAGGGAAAAAGAAATTGTAAAACAAGATGCCTCTGTACTTTCGACAGAGGCATTTTTACGTCTATTACCGAGTTCAAAAATTTAACCAAAGTTTTTGCAAAAAGCAATATAACGCTCAAGTGATGACGTTGGTACTCCTCCCAATACTTTAATGAAAAAATTAGCTTAACGTACGAATTATAATTTGACCCCTTATTGTATACGCCAACGAATGTGTCAAAGGCTGTTGCCGTTCGCCGTGTCGGTTCCTCCAAAGGATTTCCACCGACACTGTCGGTTCCGATTTAACCGTAATCAAAATTGGCCGCTGACAGTATCGGGCTAAAGATAAAGGTGGTAATGACTATCAGTTTTACACCCCGGAAATGAACGAAATTATTCGTGAGAGAGTCATGCTTGAATCCGGGCTTCGAAAGGCAGTTGAAAACAACCAATTTGCCTTGCATTTTCAACCGAAAGTAAATATTGATACTGGGGAAATAACCGGCATGGAAGCATTGCTACGTTGGCAACATCCCGAAAAAGGATTTATTTCCCCTGATAAATTCATTCCTCTTGCAGAGGAACAGGTTTCATTCACTCAATCGGAGAATGGGTCCTACGAACCGCGTGCCGGCAAAATAAACTGTGGCAAGAAAAAGGTTATGAACCTTTACGTGTAGCCGTGAACATATCTCCTCGTCAACTGCGTTCAAAAGGTTTCATTAAAAAGTTGACCCGGATACTATCAGAAACAGGTCTTGATCCCAAATGGTTGGAGATTGAAATTACCAAAAAATAATGAATAGGCTACCATAATTTCAGCTATAACCGCAATGGCACACAATCTCAACATCAAAGTGATTGTTGAGGGTGTTGAAACGGAAGAACAAGTTAAGTTTCTACAACAGAAGAAATGTCATGAAATACAAGGATTTTATTGCTCCCCAGCTCTTCCTCCGGAGAATTTTGAAAGGTTTTTAAAACTAAAGACGAATCAAAGCATAAAAAACACTGCGATTTAAATTTTTCCTTAGGGAAAAAGTTTTTTCTTTACAAAAATAATGTAGCCTTATACAATTAAAGTTGCGTTAGGGAAAAAAACTTTCATTGGACAAAAACTCTTGTCATATCTTTATTAACACATTTATTGAATACTCGAGCGTAGGGGGTATAACAGGTGAAAGAGGAGAAACCGCTCACTCGTCGCTCCTTCCTAAAATTAGGAAGTCTTGGAGCTCTGGGTGTTGCAGCTGCAGGCCTGCTTCCGGGGAAATGGCAAGCGGAAGTGAGTGCAAACCAAGATCACAACGCTCATATGGGAGCTGGGGCTCATGGCAGCCCGTCTTTATCAGGGCCCTATGATCCGAAGGTGGGAGGACTCGATCCTGGCCGTTTCCTTACTTCCTTCGATTACGGGACCGTATCAAAGACGGCTGATGGCGGAACGGTCAGGGAATACCAGATTGTATCGGAAGACAAGGAAGTTGAGATTGCACCTGGAGTGAAGTTTCCAGGTTGGGTGTTCAACGGTCAAATTCCGGGTCCGACTTTACGCTGCACAGAGGGAGACCTTGTAAGGGTGCACTTCACCAACAAAGGATCTCACCCGCATAACATCCATTTTCATGGAATTCATCCGGCAGGAATGGATGGAATCGACCCGCTTCCTCCCGGGAGTACATTTGTGTACGAATTCACTGCAGAACCATTTGGTGTGCATCTTTATCACTGTCATGTCCTGCCATTTAAGAAGCACATTAATCGCGGACTATATGGAACTTTCATCGTTGATCCGAAGACGCCGCGTCCTCAAGCACATGAGATGGTCATGGTGATGAACAGTTATGATCTGGACGGAGACGCGGAAAACGAATTTTATACGGTAAACGGAGTGGCATTCTATTATCATTCCAATCCCATTGAAATCAAAAAAGAAGAACTTGTCCGAATTTATTTGGTTAACATGACCGAGTTTGATTTACTTAACTCATTCCACCTGCACGGGAACCTGTTCCATTATTATCCGACCGGTACCAGTCTGACACCGTCTGAGTTCACCGATACAGTCATGCTTACCCAAGGACAGCGGGGAATTCTTGAATTCAAGTATAAATATCCTGGAACGTACATGTTCCATGCCCACCAAAGCGAATTTACCGAACTCGGCTGGTCTGGGTTCTTCCAGGTGAAATAGGAGGTGGAATCGATGCAGAACAGAGGCGTTTGGATTGCTCTCGGATTGCTCCCGTTAATTTTATTGGCCGGACTCATTGGAGTATTCGTTGTGAAAGGAACTGGCATTGAAGCGGAGCCTGCCGCTCCTGTAGAAGTCGTTGAGTTTCAAAAGGTTGTGCTGACTCCTGGTTCGTTTGACATTACACTTCGGAACAGCGGCCCAGGAGAAGTGACCATAGCGCAAGTGATGGTGGATGACGCAGTTTGGAACGGAACTGTCACTCCAAGTCAGACAATTCCAAGATTGGGCACAGCCCAGCTGCAGATTCCTTATCCGTGGGTGGAAGGAGATCCGTATGAGATCAAGCTTATCACCAGCAACGGACTGATTTTTACACATGAGATCCCTGTTGCGACAGCCACACCTGAAATGAATGGTAAAACCCTGTGGAGTTATGGTTTGGTTGGATTGTATGTAGGTGTCGTCCCTGTCGCGCTCGGCTTGCTCTGGTTTCCGTTTGTGCGGCGGCTTGGTAAGCAGGGAATGCACTTTCTCCTTGCTATCACCATAGGTTTACTGATTTTCTTGCTCATTGATACAACATTGGAAGCATGGGAAGAAGCGGCAGAAGCACCTCTTATGTTCGCCACTCAACCTTTAGTTATACTGATTGCTTTTGGCACATTTCTTCTTCTGCAGCGATTGGGAGAGTCGGGCGACAACAAAGCTTCCGGTCTTCGCTTGTCGTTTCTGATTGCATTGAGCATAGGGCTGCATAACCTCGGTGAGGGATTGGCGATTGATTCGTCGTTTGCAGCCGGGGAAGCTGCATTGGGTACATTTTTGATCATCGGTTTTACGTTGCACAATATCACTGAAGGATTGGGAATCATTGCTCCCCTTGCCAACCAGCGTCCACCGTTCCGTTATTTTGTACTGTTAGCTCTATTGGCGGGAGGTCCGGCAATTCTCGGTACCTGGATCGGTGGAGCGGCTGTTTCTCCTCTCTTTATTGCCATTTGTCTTGCAATCGGTGCAGGTGCCATCCTACAAGTGATTGTGGCGGTAAGTCAGTTTATGCGGAAAGAGGTTACTTCCACAGTCAATTGGCTGTCGTGGTCGAATCTTTCCGGGGTAGGTCTTGGTTTGGCCATCATGTATGTCACCAAAGTGTTTATCTAAAGGGCATTGTTCGTGCAGATCGATTTGTTGCGGTTTTCATAAAGAGTTTACAAATAGCTATATCGTGAATACAGCCAGGAAGGTGGCGATTAGGGTGGTCAGTAGTATCGGAATTCCCGGACTGATTTTGATTTTGGTGCTGGCACTTATTGTGTTCGGCCCCAGTAAACTGCCGGAATTGGGGCGGGCCTTGGGTTCAACTCTAAAAGAGTTCAAAAACTCGACCAAGGAAGTAACGGCTGATTTGGAATTAGACGGTAACAAAGATCGAAAATAAAGGTGGAGACTCAATAAAAATCGGGGATATTCCCCGATTTTTATTTTAGGCAAAGCTGGTGGATGATCAGATAGATAGTGGTCTGCAAACTGCGAAAAGCCCTCCCGTGATCCGTAGGTTAGTGGTGATGCTGATCCTTAGGAAGAAGCATGAACGTAAATTTCTCTTGTTTTTGTGTATACTGAAGAAGAAAATCTTGGCAGGGGGTGTCCAAAAGTGAGTTCCACCCATTCAGATCTGAAACCGAACCGTCTGATTAACGAAAAATCACCATATTTGCTCCAACACGCTTACAATCCCGTAAATTGGTATCCGTGGAGCGAGGAGGCCTTTCAAAAAGCGAAGCAGGAAGACAAACCCATCTTTTTAAGCATCGGCTATTCGACTTGTCATTGGTGTCACGTAATGGAGCGTGAGTCTTTCGAGGACGAGGAAGTAGCAGAGTACCTAAATGAACACTTTGTTTCGATTAAGGTGGATCGTGAGGAACGTCCAGATGTCGATCATATCTATATGACCGTTTGCCAGGAAATGACCGGGCAGGGTGGATGGCCTCTGACAATCCTTATGACCCCGGACAAGAAACCTTTTTTTGCCGGGACCTATTTTCCGAAACAGCGCAAATACGGCCGGCTTGGAATCATGGACATCCTGTCCCAGATTCAGGAGAAGTGGCATACCCAACGGGACCGGATTGAACGCACGGGTAATCAAATTACGGAGGCGCTGCAGCCAAGGTTTGAAGGGGCAGGCGGGGACGAGTTAACGGACGAGGTGCTTGAAGGCGCATTCAAGAGATTCGCAAATACTTATGACAGTACATACGGCGGCTTCGGATCCGCTCCGAAGTTTCCCTCCCCACATAATTTGGGATTCCTCCTCCGTTATTGGCAAAAAACGGGGCAAGATCAAGCGTTATCCATGGTGGAGAACACGTTGGAATCGATGTACCTCGGCGGCCTTTATGATCATTTGGGATTCGGCTTTGCCCGTTATTCAGTTGATGAAATGTGGTTAATCCCTCACTTTGAAAAGATGCTCTACGACAACGCATTGCTTGCCATCGCTTATCTGGAAACTTACCAAGCCACAGGGAATCCGTTTTTTGGGATGGTGGCACGGGACGTGTTTACTTACATATTGCGTGACATGACGAGTCGCGAGGGCGGATTTTATTCGGCGGAAGATGCTGATTCGGAAGGGGAAGAGGGCAAATTTTACGTTTGGCGTCCGGAGGAAATCAAGCAGGTTCTCGGGGAACAGACGGGAGACATATTCTGCAAGTACTATGGAGTAACGGAAGAAGGGAATTTTGAACACAAGACCAGCCACTTAAACCTGATTGAGACCGATCACCATGAGGTGGCCAAACAGTTCAACATAAGCGAGGAAGAGCTGGCCGATCTGCTGGAAGAGGCTCGTCACAAGCTGTTTGAAGTAAGAGACAAGCGTGTGCATCCCTATAAGGATGACAAGATCTTAACCGCTTGGAACGGATTGATGATTGCTGCAATGGCAAAAGGGGCCCGTGTTCTCGGTGATTCCCGGTATGCAGAGTCCGCAAGTAAAGCGGTTGAGTTCATCATGACCAAACTGCGCCGTGAGGATGGCCGGCTGTTAGCCCGCTACCGTGAGGGAGAAGCCGCTTATCCTGCGTATCTGGACGATTATGCGTTCTTAATTTGGGGACTGCTGGAACTGTACGAGGCCGATTTTAACATGAAGCATGTTGAGACAGCAGTGCTCCTTACGGAGGACTTGATCCGACTGTTCTGGGATGAAGACAATGGAGGATTTTTCTTCTACGGAAGTGACAGTGAGCAGTTGATTGCCCGTCCGAAGGAGATCTACGACGGGGCAATCCCGTCCGGAAATGCCGTGGCCACATTGAACCTGTTGCGGTTGGCAAGGCTCACCGGAAATCAAGAATACGAAAAATTGGCCGAACGCCAATTCAAAGCATTTGCCGGAAATGTAAAGGCCTATCCGCCGGGCTTTACCCATACGCTGATGGCCTTGCAGTTCGCAATGTACGGCAGCCAAGAGATTGTGATCGCCGGAGATCCGGAAGCAAGCGATACCCAAGAAATGCTGCAGACAGTACGAGCCGCATTCCTGCCGAATGCTGTGCTTGTCTTAAACCCGACAGGGAAAGAGGAAGATGTGAAGAAAATGTTCCCGTTTACAGAAGGGAAAACTTCGAAGGATGGCAAGGCAACCGTCTATGTATGTCAGAATTATGCCTGTCAGGCTCCCATAACCGAGGTAAACCGATTAAGTGAATTGTTGGAGCGTTAAGAGTTACCGGCTTCGGCCGGTTTTTTTATGGGGGCGATAAGCCATCAAAACTGCCAATTTTTACCTCGGTTTATAGTCTGGGTGAAGGTTGACTTGAATGGATACCTTTCTCCGCGCACCACTTATTACTATCGCTTTGTAACAAAACCGGGTTATGTGAGCAAAGCAGGAAAATTAAGGGGGAACTTGATTTTGTCGTACATCTCGGTGATTACGTTTATGAATCCGTCGGTGATCCCACTTACTAAAATCCGCTGCCCGACCGACAAATCAGTTTGCCGAGCAACAAGACAAAAGCGTTTACGATTGATGATTACAGAACGCTATATCGAACGTATCGATCCGACCCCGATATGCAGCATATGCATGAAAATCATGCGATGGTGTCGATCTGGGATGATCACGAGTTTGCGAATCATACCTATTCGGTCGATATGGTGAAATTCCGAAATGCAAGCAAACGATTGTTGTGGAAATGCGAAGTGCCGCAGGGAAGATCGACCCTCAACGTGATTGCGAGGTAAAAAAAAATAACCAGTGTGCTTTGAGGAATAAACGTCCCTAGCACACTGGTTATTCTTTGTATCGATGTCGCATCGATTAACCGTCCATTCTGCTGTAGTATTCGTTGATCGACTCCAGGATTGTTTCTTCTTCTTGGAGTTGATACTCTTCTGTTTTCTTCTCCGTGATTCTGGTCTCCATCTCCAGCGCCTCCTTAAGTGTTGCTCTTTGTTGTCTTTATTATATGCGCTGTGTTATAGTTCAGTCAATGATTTTTTATCTGTATTATAAAACAGGTTTATTTGCCTAATCGAGATAGCGATAATATTCGTTAATCTGTTCTACAATAGTTTCTGCCTCCTGCGCATCCGTGGAGTCATCTGAAAAGGTGCTTTGGTACAAGGTTTCCATCGGGATTCCCTCCTTTTTTCTGAAAATTATATACAATGAATGCTCGTTCAGTCAATGGTAAAATTACTCTGTTATGTAACAACTTTGTGAACGAATGTGCATTAACCTGCTCCTTGACTTGTCCATATTTTTCTGCAAAGATATGTATATAAGAATCAGGTATTTGGCATAGTATAACAAAGACCGTAGATGTTGCAGCACCTACGGTCGTGTACAACAGATTCCCCCATAGGGTGATCGGCTTAAGGAAGTGTCAAGAAATAGACCGCATTCCTCTGGACAAGGGCGGTCTATTTCTCTTTGAGGTAAGAGAGTAACGCCAGTGCAAGTTTTCTTTATTTAGATGCTGTATAATAGTAAGTGATTTAAGGGGAAATCCATATAAATGGAACGGTGAAAACAATCGTAAAAGGATGTGGCGAAAGTGAATGAGTCCAGCAAAATAACGGTGTTTTCCGACTATCTTTGACCCTTCTGCATGATCGGGAAGGTCCCTCTTGACCAGTTGGCCAAGACGAAAGGAATTGAAGTGGAGTGGAAAGCGTTTGAATTGCGGCCGGAAGGAGTCGAAGTTCCGGAAAAATCGCCTGAGTATTATCAACGGGCTTGGGAATCCGTGAAGCAATTTGCCGCACAATACGGCCTGGAAATGAAGTTCAACAGGCAAGCCCGCCATTCCCGAAAAGCGCATGAAGGCGCCAAATTCGCCATTGAACACGGCAAGGGCAACGAATATCACGAAGCGGTTTTTCGCTCTCAGTTTCAGGAAGACGAGAACATCAACGAGATCGATACTCTGGTTGCGATTGCAGAAGAGATTGGGCTGGATCCAACCGCTTTCCGGAAAGCTTTGGACACAGGCCAATATCGGCCGCAAGTCCTCGCCGATACGGAACTGGCGGCTCGATACGGCGTAACCGGTGTTCCCTGTTTCGTTGTCGGCAATCGCGGGGCGTTCGGGGTGCAGAGTCAAGAGGCATTGGAACGGTTGCTGGAAGGCAAGGATTTGCTGCTGGATCTGGAATAACTTAACAATCGGAAGCGCAGGGAAAACCTGTGCTTCTTTTTGCTTTCCCGTCATACACATATCACGATTCTTAATTTGACTCTAAGAGGTGAGTGTCGTGGATATGACGATAGCCTATTTTTCAGCCGAATTCGGACTTGATGAATCGCTGCCGATTTATTCCGGAGGACTGGGAATTCTTGCAGGCGACCATGTCAAAGCCGCAAATGATATAGGGATTTCTTTAATGGGAGTAGGAGTCTTGTATCGGAGAGGGTATTTTCAGCAGCGAATCCATCATGATGGAAGTCAGGAAGCGCTGTATCCAGTCATGGATCCAAACCGGCTTCCGGTTAAGCCCGTCCTGAACGACTGGGGAGATCCGTTGTTTGTTGGCGTCCCTGTTGGCAATCGAACCGTTTTTCTGAAGGTCTGGTGTGCAGAGGTTGGAAAGGCAAAGGTCTATTTAATGGATTCTGACATTGACCGCAATTCGGAAGCGGATCGACGGTTAACAGACAGGTTGTACGGGGGTGATCAAAATACGAGGATCTGTCACGAAATCATTCTGGGCATCGGGGGAGTTCGAGTCCTGCGGGCGCTTGGAGTTGAGCCGGATGTTTGGCACATGAATGAAGGGCACGTGGCGTTTCTCACCTTGGAACGGATTCGCGAATACTCAGCTCAGGGAATTCCGTTCGATACAGCGTTAGAGGCGGTTCGCGCAAACACTGTTTTCACGACTCATACACCGGTTCCTGCTGGCCACGATGTATTCAGTTTCGAACTCTTGGATCGCTACCTGAGTGATTATTACTGGCAGTTGGGAGAGGAGAGAGCGAAGATTCTCGGGTTGGGCCGAATTGGGGAAGATCAATTCAATATGACCCGGCTTGCGATCCGCACTTCCTCCAGGGTGAATGGAGTGAGCAAATTGCATGCACAAGTCAGCAAAGAGCTGTTTCACCAGTGGACACCTCAGATCCCGGCCCAGGATATCCCGGTGACTGCAATCACCAATGGGATTCATACCGGTACCTGGGCTGCACCCGAAATGAAGGAGCTGTTTACCCGATTTCTTTCCCCGGATTGGGAATCCCAGGTCGCAGACCCACAGATTTGGAATCGGATCGAGGATATCCCGGACCAAGAGTTGTGGGATGCACACATCCGAGCCAAACAGAGGATGATCGAACGTCTTGGACTCCCCATCTCTCAAAACGAACTAACGATTGGATTTGCACGACGGTTTGCCACCTATAAACGAGCTGCTTTACTTTTCGCCGATCCGGAGCGTTTGGACCGCATCGTGAATCATCCGAACTACCCGGTCTGCATTATCTACGCAGGTAAGGCACATCCAAATGATTACCCGGGACAGGACTTAATTCGCACCATCAAACAGGTTTCATTAATGGAGCGCTTTAAAAACAGGATCTTTTTGGTGGAAAACTACGATATCAAGATTGCAAGCCATTTGGTGCAAGGAGTGGATGTTTGGTTAAATACACCGCTGAAGCCAATGGAAGCAAGCGGAACCAGCGGAATGAAAGCAGCCGTTAACGGAGTCCTGAACTGCAGCGTGCTGGATGGTTGGTGGAGCGAAGCGTTTAACGGAAGAAACGGATGGGGAATTGAAGGCGCTATGTCAGGCAGCCGTGAGGAACGGGATCAAGCCGACCGGGAAGCGGTCTACCGGTTGTTGGAAGAAGAAATCAGCCCGCTTTATTACGATTGGGATGATTCGGGCATTTCACCCGGTTGGATTGCCAAGGTGAAGGAATCGATTCGGTCATTGGCTCCGGTCTATAACACAAACCGCATGGTAGCTGAGTACAGGGAGAATTTCTATCAACCATTGGCGGAGCGTGGAAGGAAACTCCTCGCCAACCGGATGGAGGCTGCGGCAAGGGTTGCAGCGTACAAACGGTTTATTCGTCGGAACTGGCAGCATGTTGAGGTACAATCGGTCGAATTGTCAGGGCCAATGGTTCAAGCCGTTATTCACCTGGGGCCGGTTTGGAACAAAGATGTCAGGGTGGAGGCAGTTGGTTCAAACGGATACGGCGGGCTCTGGAAACAACAACTTGATTATGCGTACGAAATTGGGCGGGGAATTCATTTGTTTCAGGCCGTTTATGGGGGCACCGCTGAGGAATGGATCCGTTCGAATGCAAATGTCAGGGTGTTTCCGGTGAGTCCGGAGTTTGCGGATGATTTTGAAATGGAACTGGTGGCTTGGGGTAGAAAATAAGCTGCAGATGGCTAAGTGGCGTGAAAAACACGCCACTTTTTTTGTCGAAATTTAGGAAAGTTTCTATCTTTTTTGTGCTGTTTCGACAGAAAGGGGGAAGGAAAACGGTTTCATTTGCATCGTGAATGCGCTTACATGTGTCGATATATGGCAAAAACGACGATTTTTACATACTGCCCGGTATAAAGGAATTTTCCAGGAATACAAGAATTAAAATTCGCATAAATAAGTGATTAGTTACTTTACTGGAGGGGAACATGGAAGGAAAAGAGAGGAAAATTTCATGGAATCAAATTATTTCAAAATTGGAGGCGGGAGAGAGTCAAAGCAGCATTGCAAAAGAATATGGTATGACTCGTGGGCAGTTCCGCTACCGTCTGAAGAAATATTTGGAGCAACAGCAGAAGACAGTCATGAGAGAAACGGCGGTGACCACTACGGAACGGAAATACGTTATGAACGAGATAAATATGGAAGCACTAGACCCATCCCTGTTTGATGAATCATGGTCAAGAAATTCCCAGACCAACCGCTTAGTGGTTATGGTGAAAGAACCAACTGCCCTGTTTGCTTATTGGGAAATTGAGGAGATTCGAAAACGGGCAATAAGTGAACACTTCCAATCCGCTTGGACATCACTTCCCTTTTTTCTGCAGGTCTACGATGTGACCCATATCCGCTTCAATGGGTATAATCCAAATTCCACACACAGGATTCCGGTACAACCAATGTCAGACAACTGGTATATACACGGCGTGGAGCCGGGTCGAAATTATCAGGTGGACTTTGGAACCACGACCTTGCATGGGCATTTTTTCACAATTTTGCGTTCCAATATTGTGGAGACTCCTCCAGTATCCGATAGCCGCCGGAAAGAGCCCTTCATCAGATTCGGAAAGCTCCATACCGGAAATGATCAGGGGCTTGAAGTCAGCAACCAATCTGAGCAGGCAGATCCCTCTTTTGATTTTCAAACAGCAATTCGCCAGACCTCCGTTTTGGATCAACCCTGGGAGAATCTGTTTGACGGTTACACGCTGTCCGGACAGAAAGGGGGAAGCAAGTAATGGCCAAGGGATATTTGGCGATTGTCTTACATGCTCACCTCCCGTTCGTTCGGCATCCCGAAAGCGAGAAGTACTTGGAGGAACGTTGGCTGTTTGAGGCTATCACGGAAACCTACATTCCGCTTTTGCAAGTTTATCATGGCTTGCTTCGAGATAAAGTTGACTTTCGAATTACGATGTCCATAACACCGACACTTATGACGATGTTGACCGACGAATTGCTGCAGTCCCGTTACCTTAAACACCTGGACCGATTACTTGAACTGGCGGAAAAAGAAGTTGTGCGAACGGCGGACTCCCCGGAGTTCAATCGATTGGCAGTCGATTATTTGGAAAAATTCAGGAGAATTCAAGAGTTTTATCTGCAATATGACGGCAATTTGATAGCCGCTTTCCGGGAGCTGCAAGAGCTTGGAAAACTGGAAATTGTGACATCCGGAGCCACTCATTCATTTTTGCCGCTGGTGATGACCGAAGAAGCGATCCGGGCGCAAATTCACACGGCAGTGGAGCTGTACGAAGCCCATTTTGGCCGTCCTCCGAAAGGGATTTGGCTTCCTGAGTGCGGTTATGCACCGCATCTTGACCCGATTTTAAAAGAATGTGGAATCGAGTATTTCTTTACCGATTCTCATGGTCTTACGACAGCAGAACCGGCCCCGATTTTTGGAACCATGTCGCCTGTTCTGACTCCCCACGGTGTTGCCGCATTCGCTCGCGACGAGGAATCCTCCAAACAGGTATGGAGCTCGCAGGAAGGATACCCTGGAGATTTTGATTATCGCGAATATTACCGGGATATTGGATACGACCTGGATATGGAAACCATCCAACCCTATATCCATCCGGATGGAATCCGTCTAAACACGGGAATTAAATATTACCGGATAACGGGAAAAGGCGATCATAAAGAACCCTACAACCCGGACTGGGCACGGGAAAAAGCGGCTCAACATGCCGGCAACTTCTTGTTCAACAGAGAGAAACAGGTGGAGCACTGGTCTTACCATATGGGCAGAAAGCCAATTATTGTCGCTCCCTACGATGCCGAACTGTTTGGTCACTGGTGGTATGAAGGGCCGCTCTGGCTCGACATGCTGCTTCGCAAGATGCATTTCGATCAGGATACGGTAAAGACGATCACTCCTTCCGAATACCTCAAGCTCTATTCGGACTATCAAGTTTGCCGTTTGCCGATGTCTTCCTGGGGACGCGGCGGTTATGCGGATGTTTGGCTGCGGGGAGAGAATGATTGGATTTATCCGGCTCTGCATAAAGCGGAGCAGCGGATGATCGATCTGGCCAACCGTTTCCGTGATCCGAAACAAATCGAAGAGCGTGCGTTAAACCAGGCGGCGCGTGAGCTGATGCTGGCCCAAAGCAGTGACTGGGCATTCATCATGGACGGCAAGACGATGGTCGATTATGCAGTGAAGCGAACCAAGTTTCATATCAATCGCTTTACACGTTTGTATGAAATGTTGACAAATGGCTCGATCGATGAAGAATGGTTGACTTGTCTGGAACAAATCGACAATGTATTTCCGGATCTTGACTACCGGATCTATCAGCCCCGTTACAGTGTGGTTCGGTTTCCGGATCAAAAATCACGCCCTCGTATTCTGATGCTGTCCTGGGAATTCCCGCCGATGACAGTGGGCGGCCTCTCCCGACACGTATATGACCTATCCAGATACCTGGTGCGGAACGGTTGGGACGTCCATGTGGTTACGACTGAAATCGGGGACTATCCGCACTTTGAAATCATAGAAGGGGTGCATGTTCATCGGGTTCATGTGATGAAACCGGATGGCGGGGAATTTGTACACTGGGCGTTCCAGTTAAACATGATGATGATCGACGCATGCCAGACTTTAATTCAATCGGGCTTATCATTCGATGTGATTCATGCACATGACTGGCTGGTATGTTATGCGGCAAAGACACTTAAGGAACAGTATGATTTGCCGTTGGTTACTACGATACATGCGACTGAACACGGACGCAATCAAGGCATCCATACGGATCTGCAGAGGTATATCAGCAGTCTGGAATGGAGGCTTACATATGAGGCACAGCGGGTAATCGTCTGCAGCACTTATATGCGACAAGAAGTAGAGACGATTTTTCAATTGCCCGGTGACAAGCTGGAGGTGATAGCGAACGGTGTGGATCCCGAACTGCTGAAGTTCGGAAGATCCGGGAAGATCTGCAAACAGCCTTTCGCAATGGAAAATGAAAGGATTGTACTGTTTGTCGGACGTCTGGTTAGGGAAAAAGGGGTTCATACGCTATTGGAAGCCGTTCCTTCCATCCTTTCCGAGCATCCGGATGTCAAGTTTGTCATTGCAGGAAAAGGGCCTGCCTTGCAAGATCTTGAACAGCTGGCGGAAAGACTGGGCGTACACGGGAAGGTGTTGTTTACAGGATTCATCTCGGACGAAGAACGGAACCGTCTGCTTCAGGCAGCTGATGTCGCGGTGTTCCCAAGCCTTTATGAACCGTTTGGCATAGTCGCTTTGGAAGCAATGGCAGCAGGGACGCCGGTCGTGGTGTCCGATGTTGGCGGGTTAGCCGATGTGGTTGACCATGGAAGGAACGGTTTGAAGATGTATCCCGGCGATGTCCACTCACTTTCCTTACAGGTGCGGGATCTACTGAGTAATCCGCAACGGGCTTCTGAATTGGCGGAAACTGCACTGCATGAGATTGGGAAATACGATTGGAATCGTATTGCGGAACAAACGATCCGTATTTACGGAAAAGTGATCGGTGAGAAAGCGTCAAACCTATTCCATCAAAGCGACAGAGCAGCGCAGTAAGCAACGGGCAGAAAATCAGCCTCGTGAGTTGATCTTCTTAATATAGCAAAAATCGATCCGATATAGAGGAACAAGCACCATAGTTGATGGGGGGAGCAATTGTATGAAAGCTGTGATCATGGCCGGGGGAAAAGGAACTCGTTTGCGTCCATTGACGTGCCATCTGCCAAAACCGATGGTACCACTCTTGGATAGACCGTGTATGGAATACATTATCGACTTATTGAAACGGCACGGGATCACAGACATCGCAGTCACCGTCCAATATTTGCCGCAGGTGATAAAGAATCATTTCGGGGATGGTTCGGATTTTGGCATCCGCCTGCACTACTTTGAAGAAACATCACCGCTTGGAACTGCAGGCAGCGTAAAAAATGCGGAAGAATTCCTGGATGAGACCTTCTTGGTGATCAGCGGGGATGCGTTGACAGATTTTGATTTAAGTCTTGCCATTGAATATCACAAAGCTAAACAGGCGATCGGAACGCTTGTACTTACGCAGGTCGAGGTTCCGCTCGAATACGGTGTGGTAATGACTCAAGAAGACGGAAAGATTATCCGTTTTCTTGAGAAACCGAGCTGGAGTGAAGTCTTTAGCGACACGGTTAACACAGGAATCTATGTATTGGAGCCGGAAATTTTGCAATTCTTTGAAAAAGGAAGAGAGTTTGACTTCAGCAAGGATCTGTTTCCGCTCGTAATGGATAAAAATCTTCCTCTGTACGGTTATGTGGCGGATGGGTATTGGTCAGATGTCGGAAATTTGACTCAGTATCGGCAAACGCAGTTTGACATGCTGGATGGTCTTGTGAAAGTGAACATTATCGGAAACGAGGAATTCCCGGGTGTATGGATGGCAGAAGATGTGTCAATCGACCGGGGACTGCAAATCGAGGGGCCCGCTTTTATTGGGAAAGGTACCGTCATTGATACAGGAGTCAAGATTGGTCCATACGCCATTCTAGGCCGCTACAACTGGGTCGAACAGGGTGCCGGCTTGGAAAGGTGTGTGATCTGGAACCGAAACTATATCGGCAGTGCATCGGGTTTGTCTGGTGCAACTCTCTGCAACGGGGTACGGATCGGTGAAGGAGTGACTGTCTGTGAAGATGCTGTGATCGGCGATAAAAGCTGGATCGGGGACATGTCCGTCATTAAACCGGCGATTAAAATTTGGCCGCAAAAGGTGATCGGGGCCAGTACGGTCCAGCAGTCCTCCCTCATCTGGGGGAAATCCGCAAGCCGCAGTATGTTTGGCGGTGAAGGTATCAACGGTATCCCAAATCTGGAAATTACCCCTGAGTTCGCGGGGAAAGTGGCTTCCGCTTATGGATCCTGCCTGAAAAAGGGGGTAACCGTTTCGGTCAGCTGTGATGAGCATCCATTCAGTTCGATACTGAAGTATTCGGTGATTTCCAGTCTTCTGGCAATAGGGGTGCGTGTCCGGGACATCGGCATTACGCTCGCTCCTATTGCGCGTTACGAATGCCGCGGCTCAGACAGCCACGGGGGAATTCACATTCGGAAGACAGGTACAGTGGATGACAACGGAGTAAGCATCCAGTTTTTTGACCAAGACGGGTTGCCAATTGACAAGGGAATGGAGCGGAAGATAGAGAACGCCCTCCTGCAGGAGGATTTTGTCCGGCCCGATACCAAAGGACTTGGCTTGTTGGAGCAAACGTCACATATAACCGATCCCTACGTTTGGGAAGTTTTGTCCCGAATCGATATTGACACAGTAAGAAACCGTGGGTTCAAGGTTGTATTTCACTGCGAAAGTCCACAGGTGATGTCGGTCATGCATCACATCTTGGAGCGGCTTGGCTGCAGAGTGATCACGGTATTTAACGGGGAAGCGATGCTTGAGAATATCGTGATCGACAATAAAGCCGATCTTGGCATCCAGTTGGACACGAGCGGGCAGGCCTTCCGGATTTATACGGAAAAAGGGGATCTGCTGTCGGAAGAAGAATCAGCAGTGCTGCAGTCACTGGTGGCCCAAAAAGATCAAGCCGCTATCGCGGTTCCGGTTTCGGCCCCGTCCATCATAGAAGAGATGATGGAGAGGGCTGGAATTCCGGTGGTAAGAACCAAAGCGGTTACCCGGTCATTGCTCGAAGTTGGGAAGATCAACCCGCTTCAGGTTTATTTGGACGGATTTTATCTGTTGGTCTCGGTTCTCGAGTATGTGGCCAAAGTGGAGAGCACTCTTCATACTGTAATGGAAGGACTCCCGCAGTTTCACATGAGTACCGATGAGGTTCTTTGTCCGGCAGAAGCCAAAGGGCGGGTTATGCGCCGGTTGATGGAAGAAGTGCGAGGCCAGCAGCTGGAACTGATTGATGGTATTAAAGTTCTGACGGAGGACGGTTGGGCATTGATATTGCCGGATTCCGAAAAAGCGATGTTCAAAGTGGTGGCACAAAGCAGTTCACACGTAAAAGCAGTCGAGTTGGCGGAAGAATACAAAAACAAAATCGCCCTGTATCAACAGGCGTGAGAAAAAATCAACAAAGATCCCGGGGTAAGGACCTGGGATCTTTTTCATTACACCCGGTATTCCACGGCAAACGGGTACTTCGGCTGTAGCTTTTTTTATGACAAGTTCATATAAAGTAGTATGGGGGGTTAATCTACTGCAGAACTTGCCGATACTAGTCGTAGAAGGGAGAAGATGCCATGCAAGCGCTTCACACAGTCCTTGATTCGATGAGGCTGCCTAATGGAGCCTATATCGCAAGTCCTTCCAACGACTATTCCTATGTTTGGATCCGGGATGTCGGATATGCGGTGCTTCCTTATTTGAACTCCAACTGTGACCGATATGAGAAAACCTATCATGCGCTGTTGGATTTGTTTCGTCGATATGAGTGGAAAATAGATATCCATACCAGACAAAAACCGGTCTTGCCCTATGAATATATTCACGCCCGTTATTCCAAGGATTTGACAGAACTGCTGCAGCCCTGGGGGCATGCGCAAAACGACTCGATTGGACTGTTTCTTTGGGGAGTGGGAGAAGGGGTTCGCCGTGGAAAACCTATTCTTCGGGATGAAGCCGATCGCCGGATTCTTCAAAAACTGGTAGACTATCTTGCTTGTCTGGAATATTGGCAGGAGCCGGACAACGGAATGTGGGAAGAGAATGTCGAAATTCACGCTTCCAGTGTCGGTGCCTGTGTGGCAGGCTTGAAGTCGATCCGGATGCTTGTCGATGTGCCGGAGGAATTGATTCGGAACGGGGAGCAAACGCTTTCCAAACTGCTTCCGCGGGAAAGCCTGACGAAAAAAACGGATTTGGCTCTCTTGTCGTTAATTTATCCGTATCAAGTGGTATCCCGCGATATGGCCTTTCACATTCTATATGATGTTGCAACGAAGCTGGAACGAAAGTACGGCTGCATTCGGTATAAAGGGGATCGTTACTATAACGAAGGCCGGGAAGCGGAGTGGTGTTTTGGCTTTCCATGGTTGGGCTTGTGTCATGCGGTGCTGGGTGAAGAGGAAAAAGTATTGGAGTATTGGGAGAAGACCAAACAGATCATTCCGGAGAACGGTGAAATTCCCGAGCTCTATATTGGCGGAACGGACCGACCAAACGGTAACACGCCGCTGGCTTGGGCTGTCGCAATGACGATTCTGCTGCATGAACGCGTACAAAAGATGGCCCTTGTCAGGGTAAATACGTAGAAACGCCCCGTTGCGGGGCGTTTCTTGACATGTTGATTGTGGGTTAGTCGAACTTAATGATTCCGACTGTATAGAAGAAGATTGCGATTACCAGTAACGGTGCAACGTAACGCAGAAGGAACATCCAGGCATTGTACCAGAAGCCGGACAAACCCGCTTCTTCCCCCGCACGTTTCCACGCATAGCCGGTAAAGAGGGTAACGAGTAACCCGCCAATCGGCAGCAGGATGTTAGAGGCCACAAAATCAAACCAGTCAAAATAAGTCTTGCCCCCCGGGGCAAAATCAGCAAGCGGTCCCATCGACAACGCGGATGGAACTCCGATCAGGAAACAGATCACCGATGTGTAGAAAGCCGCTTTTTTGCGGTTCCAATTCCACTTGGTCATTGCATAAGCCACCGGGACTTCCAACAATGAAACTGCGGAAGTCAGCGCTGCAATCGCCAGCAGGATGAAAAACAGGAATCCGAAAAACTGACCGAGCGGCATTGCAGCAAAAGCAGCAGGCAGTGCCATAAACACGAGACCGGCACCTTGGGACGGCTCAATTCCGAACGAGAAAGCGGTCGGGAAAATGATAAGACCTGCAACGAGCGCATAAAGCAAGTCTCCGCCGCCGATTGCCAGGCTGGCTTTTCCGAGAGATTGCTGCCGTTCCACATACGCGCCGTAGGTAAGCATGGTGCCCATGCCGAGCGACAACGAGAAGAATGCGTGGCCGAGTGCAATCAGAGCGGATTCTGCAGTAAGCTTTGAAAAATCAGGCTTCAAGAAAAATTCGACTCCGGCCGCTGCATTATCAAGAGTGAGGGCGCGAACCATCAGAATGATGAGAATAATCGCCAAGCCGGGGATGAGCACCTTATTGAACTTTTCAATTCCCCCGGAAATCCCTTTTGCCACCACCCAGCCGGTGATCACCATGGTGACTGCCTGCCACAATACAGGAAGATATCCGCCCGCGAAAGTCAAAAATGTACTTTTAAAATCTGAAGAAGCATAAAGACCGCCAGTCAGGGATTCAATTGCATAATGAATCGTCCATCCGGCCACTACTGCGTAAAAAGACAGAATTGCAAAAGCACCAACAACCGAAAGAAAACCGAAAGCTCCCCAGTATTTGCTCTTTGAAAGACTCTGGAACGATGTAACCGCGTTTCCGCGTCCGCCGCGTCCGATCGCCATTTCAGCCAGCAGGATGGGAAGACCTACAAATAAGAGACAACCGATAAACAACAGGAAAAAGGCTGCACCGCCATATTTACCGGTGATATACGGAAATTTCCACATATTACCAAGTCCGACCGCACTGCCAATCGCAGCCAGAATGAAACCGCTGGAGGTGAAGCGTTCGGGTAAGGTTTTTACGTTACTTGAGTGTTGTACTGTGTCTGTCTGCACGATAATTTCCCCCATAAATACAAAAAATGATTCTGAAAATTGTCAGAAAATATATATTAAATAATAATATAGAAATTATAAATTTGTCCATGTTTATTTCTGGAATTTGCGAAAAAGATTTGTTAATTTCTGAGTCAGAGGTGTAGGATAGAGGATAGAAATGGACAAGGATGGGATAGCTGTGAATTATCGTTTTGATTATGACGAACGGTTAGGCATCCGCTTGCCTTATTTGGAAGTTGAGTGGGAAGAGTTAAGTGATCAGGAACGGCACGATATGATTATGGAATGGGAAAAAATTAAAGCAAGGATCCCGGACCGCATTATGGAAATTGAACGGGAGATCAATAACAGGCAGCTGCAGGCATCACAGGCAGAAGATTGGGACAAGATCTGCAAGCTGTATGAAGAAATCTACACCTATGCAAGCGTGATCAATGACCTGCATATCTGGATGCGGGTAAACCAAGATTTTGATGCGGAGCCCGGTATTTCGGAAGAACACGAAAACCGGGAGAAGTGATCTTGTCTGATAAAATAGTTGATGTTACGCAGCTGATTAAAGTCCAGAATTCACTATACCATCAAGGTCCGGACGGCGTCGAATGTGCTTTTGTGTAAACATGCTTTAAAGCGGTAAAACGGAAATGAACCCAAAAAGATCAGCGATTAACGGGGGAAGGCGGTTCTTGAGAGGAATTAACATAGGCAGGACGGTAAAACCGGTAGACACCGGCAATCGATAAATAAATTAAGATATCAGCCAGAAACGACAACTTCGTTGACCACCAGGCATGGTATTGCATATGGTTGGTTTTGAAAACGATCCATTCGAGAGAAATTGCAAAAACACTCCAGATCAGGGTCCGCAACAGAATTCGGCCCCATGTGCCAGGCAGATTTTGTACAAACAGATAAGCGACGACAGGGTAAACACCAAAGTCCAGCAGCAAGGGGATTGAAAAGACCGGCTGTGGGAGTCCCTTATAGGACCAAAGTGCATATTTTACCATGATCAGATCAGTGATTAGCCCTAAGAAACTGGAATAAACGGCCACTCCGAACAATTCCCGCAAACGGGTTTTATCAGCTTGCAGAAAAAACCACAGCCAAGACAAAAGAAAAAGGATTATAAAAAACACGTTTTTCACCTTTGGATGTTTTGAATGAAATGATGTCAACGACTTCGCTCCCTATGAACACCCCTCAAACAGGGTATGTTAAACATAAGGGAGGTTTTCCATAATGTCAGTATTCCTGCTCGAGATACTTGCCATACTGATTTTTATAAAATGGGCGGATCTCACCCGGATAAGAGAACTTTTTCCGCTGGTTTTAACCGGCGTGTACGCTCGCTTTTTGGAACACTATATCATTGTTGACTGGCTTCATATCTGGAAAGTTCATGGATCCAAATGGATGGATCTTTGGATTCCGATCACTGCCGATCTGACGGTATGGCCAGTCATTTGTTATTTGTTTGTTCAATTTTTGCCGGAAAAACGGCGCTGGCTCTATGGCGGCATGTTCGTGGCCATCATGTATACCTATCTGCAGATCCTGCTATGGCGGGACGTATACTCGATAAAACAGGGATGGAATCTGTGGATTTCCCCTGTCGGGGATTCCTTGTATTTTCTTTTGATTTACCTGACTTGGAGGTGGCTGAGACAATCTCAGAAAGTACAAACGAATCAAAAAAAATATAAGGTGTCATGAAGCACCTTATATCTTGAGAATAAATTTATCGGGTGTATTAGTAGCCCTGTAAGCGACTTTCCAAATCGGCCTTCTCTTTCTCAAACCCCGGTTTGCCTAATAATGCGAACATGTTTTTCTTGTACGCTTCCACACCCGGTTGGTCAAACGGGTTGACTCCAAGCACATAACCGCTGATCCCACATGCTTTTTCAAAAAAATAGACAAGGTTGCCGAAGGAATACGGCGAAATTTCCGGAAGACGGACGATCAAGTTTGGTACTCCACCGTCTGTATGGGCAAGAAGCGTCCCCTCGAATGCTTTCTTGTTCACGAAGTCCATGGTCTTTCCGGAAAGGAAGTTGAGACCGTCGACATTCGCCGGATCTTTTTGGATTGTTAGATCTTCAACCGGTGTATCGACCTGCAGTACGGTTTCAAACAGGTCTCTTCGCCCCTCTTGAATGTATTGTCCCATTGAATGCAAATCTGTGGAAAAATCCACTGCCGCCGGGAAAATTCCTTTATGGTCTTTCCCTTCGCTTTCTCCGTAAAGCTGCTTCCACCATTCCGAGATATAGTGCAGCGAAGGTTCATAGTTTACAAGCAATTCAATCGTCTTCCCTTTGTTATACAATGCGTTCCGAACTGCAGCGTACCGGTAGCACGGATTATCGGAAAGAGCAGGAAGCGCATATGCTTTGTGTGCATCAGCCGCCCCTTCCATCATTGCTTCGATATCGATTCCGGCAACTGCAATCGGCAGCAGACCAACCGCAGTCAGGACCGAATAACGACCACCGACATCATCGGGGATTACAAACGTTTTATAACCTTCTTCTGTTGCAAGCTTACGAAGTGCACCTTTGGAGCTGTCGGTGGTTGCATAAATTCGTTTGCGTGCTCCTTCTTTTCCGTATTTTTTCTCCATATAGTCACGGAAAATTCGGAACGCAATCGCCGGTTCCGTCGTGGTTCCTGACTTTGAAATCACGTTTACGGAGATATCTTTCCCTGCAAGCAATTCCAGCAAGTGTTTGATGTATGTAGGACTGATATTTTGGCCTGCAAAATAGATTTCAGGGGTTTTGCGCTTGTCTTTCGGCATCAGATTGTAGAAGGAATGAGACAGCATTTCGATAGCTGCACGGGCGCCCAAGTACGAACCTCCAATTCCGATGACTACGAGCGCATCCGAATCAGCTTGGATTTTCTGAGCTGCCTGTTGGATTTTTGCAAATTCATCTTTGTCGTAGGTAAGGGGGAGATCCACCCAACCAGTGTAATCGTTTCCAGGACCTTTCTGCTCATGCAGCAGCGTATGAGCCAACTGAATGGCTGGTTCCAGATAAGCAACTTCATGTTCTCCTACAAATGACAGAGCTTTTGAATAATCGAATTGAATCAGTTTTTTGTTCATGACTTGCCCCTCCTTGTTTCTCCAATCCGATGCTGGCATCGAATAACTTTTATCTAATTCAATTCAGGCGTTTAAATTTCCTTTTTTGAATTCTATCAAAAAAATTCTATCAAAAAACAGAAAAGACCGGGTGTCCCGGGATCTCATTTTATGTAGGATAAGCTAATTTTTATGCGCAAAAATTCTGAGTTAAATGCTATAATGACATTTGAAAAATAATATCAGGGACGGGGAGAATTTAGGTTGTTAGCACGTATTGCTGGATTCCTTCTTTTTATTTTTTGTCTTGGTTTGCCTGCGGCAATCATAACTCTGGGACAGGCCACCAGCGTGATCTCTTCTGCGGCTTTTACATACCCGGAGAATTTATCGGGAGCGGAAGCGGAAGAAGAAATTGCGGAGATCGATGCGGAACCGAATGGGCAGAAACAGACGACGCTTTTACCCGCCAACCGCGATCGGGATCTTCGCAAGTTTCCTTATCCTTACGGGGCCATGTTCGCTTTCGCCAGCGATATCGATGATACCACCCCGCGCGAATTCGCAATGTATCACCGTTTTCTCAACACCAAAGAAATGACGCCGGCAGGGCCTGGATTAGGTCTGGACGTGGGGGACACAATGTGGGTGTACATGGGGAACAACGTGTATCCCAAGGTGGACTATAAGGGTGAATCGGTAGAAGCGGTCATGACATTCAATCGCTATCTGGATCCCAAATCATTTAAAAATGCAAAGTTGTTAAAGCATTATTTTGATGCCGGATGGGTTGACGGGCTTCATTCGTTTGGGGATTTTATCCGTAAGGATCCAAAGGATGTGGTCTTTTCAAGAGAGTTGGCGGTTGCCGCATGGGAGAATCTCAACCAGGCGGGAATTCATCCCGTCTATTGGATCAATCATGGCAATGAAGCAAACAAACAAAACTTCGGGGGCTATCATCCGTTAAAATTTACGAGATACCAGGCGGGGGATGATCCCAAATCGCCCTACTACCACACTGACATAACGATTCGGAACGGTGTCCGGTTTGTGTGGAATTCCGTGGGGGAGGATCAGTTTGGGCAGGACAGTCCCATTTTTCCCATTCAATTGCGGGACGGACAAAAGATTTGGGGATTTCACCGCTACACGCATGAGGTCGTCAACGGCAAAATTGACTGGGCGTGGAGTGCCGATGACGGGGATTTTTATCGTTTTCTGACAAAGGAACGTCTTGAGCAGTTGATTGCCAACAAGCAGTACTGCATTTTTGCCCAGCATTTTGGCGGGTCTACAAGTGAATTCCCTTTTATTTTTGCCAAAGATGTGGAAGCTCTGCGCACATTGGCCGATTATCATCACAGCGGCAAAATTCTGGTCGCCCGCACATCCAGATTGCTCAACTACAGTGTGGCACAGCAGTTCGTTCATTATGTTACGGCCCAAAGAAATGGAAGAACGGTGATCGCCATCAAGTCGATTCAGGATCCTTTATTCGGGAAACAGGAGGTCACTATCGACAAGGTGCGCGGATTAACTTTTTATGTTGACGATCCTCAGAATGCGAAGATTGTGATCAATCGCCGGGCGGTCCCGAAAGAGGAAATTCAAATCAACCCACCGGATGAAACAGGGAGGCCCAGTATCGGGATCAAATGGTTTGCCCAGGATAGCAAGGACTACTCGTTAAACGCACCTGCCGAATAGTGTCACTAACCGATGAATAAGAGGTTCTCCTCGCTGGGTACGATAGGAATGCCATTCTGCTAAAGTGAGGAGATCCGTTATGCGTATTGAAGGTGTGCGAAGAGATCAATATTATGATATATGGAGTTTGGCCCAACACGCGAGGATGCCGGTGGAAAAAATTCGTCAATTGGTGGAACGCGGGCATCTCGACTCTCATATCACGGATGGAGAACCTTATATCAACGGCCAAGATTTCCTGGAGTGGGCGGAAAAGCAAAAAGGTGAGCAGCGGCACTACGAATAGTTCCCACGCAAGTCCCGCATGTTTTTCGGGGTCCCCACAAAGTACTCGGTGTTGCTGCAACGCTTCACGTCACTTTGTGGGGTGTTTTTAATGCTCTCCGATTTTGACTTGTAGAATCGTGCATATGACTTTACTGCCTTGCAAAGTACTTTCAATTCGAATGGGATACTCGGAGTTGTTAACGAATTTGAAGTCAAGGTCAGGATAGCTGACGGTAGCGTCCTGGCCTTTTGGCACATAATCGACTGCCAGGCTGTGGCTGTAACGTTCTGTTACACGCAGTTTTGCTTTTGCAACCGCGTTGTATAACGTGCTGGACACTTGACAGATTCCGCCTCCGTAATCGGTAGCGAATTCTTTTCCGATAATAACGGTGGCCGGTTTGTAGCCCAGTTTGCCATTGGTAGAGTCCCCGACTGCTCCGTTAAAAGAGAAAGTCTCCCCCGGCAGCAGTACAGTCTTGTGAATCGTTGCAAGCGACAGTCGGATATTATGAACACGATTTGGCTCGTTGTGGTTGCCGAGATCGGTTGTATAGCTTCCAATTACGGTTGCCTGGACAGTTCTATAGCTTTCACGGAGTTGTTGTTGATACCGCTTTATCTCTTCTTTCTGAAGCCTGTTCAGCGGTGTTTCATCCACGATCGGGAGAGGAGTCGATGCTGTTGCTGTGACAGAAGGTACGGTTGCCTCGGAAGGTTTGGATAAATACGTGAACGCGGATCCCAACAGGATAGAAGCGAGAAATACGACTGTTCCCCCAAAAACGAACGACTTTTTCATATGTATCCCCCTTATTCTCCCTACGCGAAATCATATGCAAGATATTGGAAAATCGGAACTCATCGACAAAAAAAGACCAAGCTGAGCCTGTCTTTCTTGATCTCAGCAAGGTCTTATTTTTTGGAACGGGATTGTTTGCGGGCGGATGCCAATGTTCCTCTGCCGGGCCGTGGAGGAAATGATGGCGGATATCCCGGACGGATCGCTCCTCCATATGGAACATTAGGGGTAGGGAAAACTCCGTATGGAGGTCGTGGTGCGTGGTGCAAGTAGGGTGAATCGATTGGAATCGGGTATTGGGGTGGAACGTAGATAGGGACGACTGCGGGTTGATTGGGTTGGTTTTTTTGTTGCTCCTTATAGTATTGTACACCTTTTTTTGCCATTCCAAAAAGTTCCAGTAAATCTTTGTTTTGCAGCAAATTGAATGTATGGCCCCCAAGTTTTACGAAGTGATTGAATTTCAATATCCGAACCTCCCCGTACAAGGTTTGTTATACATTGTATAGGAGGGGGGGAAGAAATGACACGGCTATCCCCCTATGTATCAGTTTAGTCAGGGTGTTACGATTGAAAATGTCGTGCGATCTCTTCCGGAACGGGGCGGCTCTTTCGGGATTCAGTGTCAATTGTTACAACGGTCACGGTCGCATCAGCAGCCAATTCTCCGTTTTTCTTGAAGATTTCTTGTTTGAAGACAAAGCTTGTACGTCCCAGTTTCTCGGGACGAGTTTTAATCAGCAGGACTTCTCCCTGGCGGCACTCCTTTCTGTAGTTGATGTTGATGTTAACCGTCACGGTCTGCGCTCCCATCGCGAGGATCTGGTCGTAGTGCAGGTCGTGTTGTTCAAACCATTCCTCTCTCCCCCACTCAAGATACTCCAGATACTTGGCGTTGTTTACATGACCGTTCACATCAATCTCCGTAGAGCGAACAATAATTTCAAGTGTGACTTCCATAGCTGCCTCCTGTGGGTTTTTCTTTATTGTAGCACAGGAGGGATTCTCTATTTTGACATCCTCCCCTCCTTACAATCAGATAAGACTCTCGGAATTAAAATTTCCTTACAGGCTCTAGTCTCTTGACTAGGGCCATTTATTGTTTCACC
>NZ_JBHSHC010000078.1:0-10135 GCF_042652925.1 Effusibacillus consociatus | reverse complement strand
GGTAACTACAAACCCCCACAGTGGACTTTCACCACCTAGTTAATCGCCATGCGTGGCGCACAAGAAAAAATCCCCCTCAAAAAAAGGGGGATTTGCATTGCACCAGGTCTAGGACTGAGCAACCTTGGAACGGCATTCCTCAGAACAGTAGCCTTGGAATTTCTCCTCACATTCGGGACAAACGATGTGCTGCAAGTGGCAAAAATCCTCTGCGCAGTTGATATATTTTTCGGCAGGCACACCGCAGTGGTGGCACTTCCCTACGATGACCTCTTCCACTTGATTAATGGGCACCGCAATCCGTTCATCAAACACGTAGCATTTTCCGTCAAAGAGCTGGCCCTTCACTTCAGGGTCTTTCCCATAGGTTACGATTCCGCCATGAAGTTGGGCTACGTCCTTAAACCCTTCTTTCAACAGGAACCCGGACAATTTTTCACAACGGATGCCGCCGGTGCAGTAGGTAAGGATTTTTTTATCCTTGTACTGACTGAGGTTTTCGCGAATCCACTCCGGAAATTCACGGAAAGATTCAACTTCGGGACGGATTGCACCCCGGAAATGTCCGATGTCATATTCATAATCGTTGCGACCGTCAAGAACGATCACATCCGGATCCTGCAGAGCCTCATAGAACTCCTTGGGTGACAGATACTTGCCTGTCAGCTGATTGGGGTCAATGTCCTCTTCCAACCGGAAGGTCACCAGTTCTTTTCTGGGCCGGACAAACATCTTTTTGAATGCATGTCCGTCCGCTTCATCGATCTTAAATACCATGTCGGCAAAACGGGGATCTTTCCGAATCTCCTCCATATAGGTTTCAGTCTGCTCGACCGTTCCGGAAACTGTGCCGTTAATCCCTTCTTCCGCCACCAAGATCCGGCCTTTAAGACCCAGGTCTTTGCAAAACTGAAGATGCTGCTGTGCATATTCAACAGGATCCTCGATTCGGACATACTTGTAATACAATAAAACACGATAAGGCTTTTCACTCATTCCTACACACCACCTAGTTGCAGATTAGGTAGACGGTTAACATAATAGCATTTACCCGCTTACGAATTCAAGTCTTAACTGTAGCATACTTATTGTCACAAAAACAGATTCACTTCATGACTTTTTTTGCGCACGAAAAAGCCCCCTGAAACAGGGGGCTTCTTTAAAGCAATTTCGAAGCTTAACGACCGGACAATGCTTGTTCTGCGAATTTCACCAGACGCTTTGTGATTTCTCCACCAACCGAACCATTTTGACGGGAAGAAGTGTCGGCACCAAGGTTTACACCAAACTCTGCTGCAATTTCGTACTTCATTTGGTCCAGAGCCCTTTCGGCACCGGGTGCAACATAATTGTTTCTGTTTGGCATGTCAATTTCCTCCTTTTTTAGTGGTGTATTATGTAAGATGAACAAAAAAATCCAAATTATGAATGGTAATTTTTTCACATTGGAGAATGCAATCAAAATTAAAAAAGCCCCGAGTCGAGGCTTTTTATAAAGTATATTGTTATGCGCGACCAGATAGAGATTGCTCAGCGAACTTCACCAGACGCTTAGTGATTTCTCCACCAACGGAACCATTTTGACGGGAAGAAGTCTCAGCACCGAGGTTTACACCAAACTCAGAAGCGATTTCATACTTCATTTGATCGAGAGCTTGCGCTGCACCTGAAACCAATTTGTTGTTTCTGTTTGGCATTTGCAATTCCTCCTTTTCATTGGTGTAGTCTTATAATTCCCGCTTCGTCAGGAGTTATGACTAGTAATTCTTAGTCAAATTGCCAATGCAATGCAGACTTACGGCAGAAACCCTTGCTGACTGATAAAAATCCGGTCTTCCCGAAATTCCTTTTGTAACTTGTCCAACACTTGCAAGTACGCGGTTGAATCGTACCAGTCAACCAGTCCGATCTCTTCATAAACCGATCTGATACCCAATCGGTGTGTGCGTTTGCCGCCGCTCCCGTCTCCCATAAAATAATCATCCAGGCACACACGATCAGCTACGGCGGACAGCATCTTTGCAAAATTGTCACTGCTGGGCAGCAGAGGAGCTATAGTTGCCTGAGTGGGTAAATCTGCCTCGACGATTTTTTTCAAAGCATGGATTCGGGCTGTGATGGTCGGTGCCAATGGGGTAAACACTTGTCTCATGTCCTCCCGGTCGGTCTCAATGGTCATACTGATGCGGATTCTGTCTTTCAACTGAAGAAACAAATCAATATCTCTCGTGACCAGCGGGCTTCTCGTCTGAACAAACAAAAATTCCGGCTTTTCATCGACCATGACTTCCAACAGAGATCGGGTGATTCCCGCTTTGGACTCAATCAGTTGGTAGGGGTCTGTACTCGATGACATGAAGATTGTGACAGGCCCTTTTTTCTTGGCCTTAACCAGCTCTTTTCTTAATTGCCCGGCTGCCCCTTCTTTTACATCGATCCATGTCCCCCACGCTTGCTCGCGCAATAATGCGATTGGCATTTGCCGGACATAACAGTAGGAACAGGCATATGAACACCCTGCATAGGGATTCAATGTGTGACTGTAACCGGTGAGATAGCCGCTCGCCGGATTTAGCATTTGTTTTGGTTTTTTATATGCAATTTCAGGCTTCACACAATCCCTCCTTGAATTCGCTTACTCCTACTATACCAAATAAAGAAAACGGCCCCGCCGAGACTCTGGCGCGGGTGGAGCCTTAGTTGCCCTGATACTTAAAAATTGGCACCCCAAACAGGTTCAATAGGATGATGGATTCGAGTATCATGGAAATAAGCCCTTCTTGGGTGATGACAGTTTTGGATTCCATGGCGAGGAGTAATTGCCAATGAATTTGGAAAGAGATCCGTTTGAAACGACATTTGAGAGCTTAGAGGCATTAGTGGATACCATTAGTGAAGTTCTGCATTGTCCGGTAACCCTCGAAGATGCAAATCATCGTTTATTGGCCTACAGCTCCCATGACCCGCAAACGGATCCCGCCCGAATCGCCACCATTATCGGTCGACGGGTCCCGGAAAAGGTGATCAACAGCTTATGGCGGGAAGGTATCATACAACAATTGGCCAACAGTGATGAGCCAATCCGAATAGCAGCCATCAATGACGTTGGACTCGGCAATCGGGTGGCGATTGCAATCCGCAAAAACCAGGACGTTTTAGGCTATATTTGGGCTCTTCAGGTCGACAATCCGTTCCGTGACGAAGCAATGGCGCAATTGAAAAAAGCTGCCCAAGCGGCCAAAACGAAGCTGCTGCAGCTCCGGGTGCAAAAAAGAAAGCAGGAAGAAGGTCTTCAGCAGTTTTTCTGGCAGCTTTTGACGGGACATTTAAAGTCGGATTCACTGATTAGGGAAAACGCCCAAAAATTACAGCTGGTGCTCCCGAATTTCTTTAAAGTGCTCGTGTTCGAATTTGCTGAGGAAATCAGCAGTCACCTGCAGCAAAAAATCCAATATCTGATTACAACCACTCAACGGATTCGAATCATTTGTTACGCAATAGACCGAAATCAGTTAATTCTTTTGTCTGCACCGCTCAACGAGGTCCCATCTAAACAAGACTTTGCTGACTTTATCAGAAATTTTAAGACACAAATGAAGGATCGTTTCCGGGTGGCTCCCATCGAAGCCGGTTGCGGTTCGTTAGGCAGCAAAGATTATACAAGGGTGGAATCCGGTTATCAGGAAGCTTTAACAGTTTTGCAGATTAAAAAACAATTTCCAAAGGAAACAAAAGCAATCCATGATTACGAGGATTTAGGTTTTTATCGTTACTTGCCTTTCATTCTGCAGCAGCAGCGGCACTCTCACATAGAAAACCCTTGTCTCAAAAAACTGAGAGACTATGACCGGGAGCACAATACCGAATTGTTTCAAACATTGGAAGCCTATTTGACAAGCGACAGCAATGTCAAAGATGCAGCAGAACTCCTGCATGTTCACGTGAATACATTAAATTACCGGCTGATGAGAATCTCGGAGATAACAGGAATTAATCTAAAAGACATGGATCAAAAGGTGAGCCTTTACCTGGACTTAAAACTTGAAAAATTTGTTGACTGACCGTGTTTGTGAAATTTCACAAATGCGGTTTGTTTTTTTCTTTTTTCTCCACAATGAAAAAAACCAAGCTCCAACTTATACTTGATTTACATCATAAGTCCAGAGGGGGTTCAGTCATGAGAATCGGGATACCGAAAGAAATCAAAAACAACGAGAATCGGGTAGCGATCACTCCTGCCGGAGTCGAAGCGTTGAAGAATAGCGGACATGAAGTGTACATCGAAGCCTCTGCAGGGATTGGGAGCGGTTTTGCAGACGAAGAATACAAACAAAAAGGTGCTGTAATCCTTGATTCTGCGGCAGAAGTATGGTCGAAAGCCGAAATGGTTATGAAAGTGAAAGAGCCTCTGCCGCAGGAATACGGCTATTTTCGCGAGGGGCTCATTCTCTTCACCTATCTGCATCTGGCTCCGGAGCCGGAATTAACAGAAGCATTGGTCGAGAAAGGCGTTATTGCAATTGCTTATGAAACCATTCAATCGGACGACCGTTCGTTGCCTTTGTTAACCCCAATGAGCGAAGTCGCAGGTCGCATGGCTGTACAAATCGGTGCTCAGTTCCTGGAAAAACCGTATGGAGGAAAAGGAATCCTGCTGGGCGGCGTACCAGGTGTGCAGCCGGCGGAAGTTGTAATTATCGGCGGCGGGGTCGTGGGCACCAATGCGGCAAAAATGGCCCTTGGTACGGGAGCACGGGTTACCATTCTCGATGTGAATCCGGATCGTCTCCGCTATCTCGATGATATCTTTGGCGGCCGCGTTGCAACGGTAATGTCCAACTCTTACAACATTGAGCAGGCTGTTCGCAAGGCAGATCTTTTGATCGGGGCCGTATTGATTCCCGGCGCAAGAGCTCCCAAGCTTGTGAAGGAATACATGGTTCAGGGAATGTCAAAAGGATCGGTGATTGTGGACGTTGCGATCGACCAGGGCGGATCGATCGAAACGATCGACCGTGTTACAACACACTCCCAACCCACTTACGAAAAGCATGGTGTGGTGCACTACGCGGTTGCCAACATGCCGGGTGCCGTTGCAAGAACTTCAACTCTTGCGTTAACCAACGTTACCATTCCTTACGCACTGCAAATCGCAAATAAAGGCGTATTGCAGGCTATCAAAGATAACAAGGCACTGTATCGCGGAGTGAACGTAGCAAACGGTTCCGTCACCTATGAAGCCGTGGCAAAAGATCTTGGTTATACCTATGTTCCTGTTGAAAAAGCGCTTGAAAAAGAATTTGCTCTCCTATAGGCAACCATCCCCTCACGTTTTGAGGGGATGGTTATTTTGCTTAAAATGTAAAATTGTCCGGGTCGGGTCCCACCCTTTTATTGATGTTTAGTCCATCCAACCTTGCCATGTCTTCCATGGAAATTTCAAAATCAAAGATCGCCGCATTTTCGATAATGCGTTCGGTTTTGACCGATTTCGGAATTGTCACCACCTCATTCTGCAGGTCCCAACGCAGTACAATTTGAGCAGGTGTTTTCTGATACTTTTCCCCTATTTCGATGACAGTTGGTTCCGTAAGGATCTCCCCCCGGGCCAGCGGGCTCCATGCTTCAAGCTGAATGCGATGATTTTTACAGAAGGAGTGCAGCTCTTTCTGGGTCAATCGCGGATGGTATTCCACTTGGTTTACCATAGGGGCAATTTCGACATCCTCCAGTAAGTCCCGCAAATGGTGAATATGAAAATTACTTACGCCGATTGCCCGGACCATACCTTCTTTATACAGTTTCTCAAGAGCCTTCCAGGTTTCCTTATACTTGCCTTGTACCGGCCAGTGAATCAGGTACAGGTCAATATATTCGAGATCCAGCTTTTTTCGGCTTTCTTCAAACGCTTCCAGCGTCGATTCATATCCTTGCTGAGTGTTCCAAACCTTCGTTGTGACAAAAATCTCTTCGCGCGGTATTCCACATTCCTTAATCGCTGTCCCGACACCTGCTTCATTGTTATAGAAAGCAGCAGTATCTATGCTGCGGTATCCCGCTTCAATGGCTGCCTTCACCGCCCCCTTCACTTCTTCACCCTCACTTGACTTGTAAACACCAAGTCCAAGCCAAGGCATCTTCACACCGTTGCTCAATTCCGTGCAATCTGAAATACAATTGGCCACTCAAATCCCCTCCCATGTCCTTGTAAGTATCTATTGCCATATATCGGCGGTATTCCTATGATACCATAATTTAATTTCTGCAGATGCTTCGTTGGCCGCTTCTCCTTTTGTTGAATAGGCTGGAGTATAGTCAAACACCGAAAGGAATTGGAAGATCATGCCGACCTGCAGATTACCGGTTTCTATTCAAACCGTCCCCATCCGGGTTGCAAATGTCCTCGTGTATTACCCGCGAGTAGAAGGATTAACAGATCCAACTGTCCAGGAAAAAATCAACAATACAATTTTTCAGCAGGTTTATGCCTTATTGACGGAACAAGGATATGGTCAGCATCCAAACATTGAGATGCGGGGTTTCTATGAAATCAAAACCAATGAACGAGGAATCCTGAGTCTCACATTAAGCAATTATGCATATATCCCCCGCCATGCGCATGGACTCACTATTATCAAATCGTTGACCCTGGATGTTCAAACGGGGAAAGTGTATGAATTAAAGGAACTGTTTAAACCCAATAGTGCGTACGTTCAAAGAATATCGGACATCATCCGGAAACAAATTAAAAAGCGGGATCTTCCGCTGTTGGGCGAATTTAAAAGCATTCGACCCGACCAAGATTTTTATATGGCAGATAAAGCGTTGGTTGTGTATTTTCAACTCTATGAAATCACCCCTTATTACGTGGGATTGCCGATGTTCCCAATATCCGTTTATGATCTGCAGGATATCCTTGATGAAAATGGGCCCCTCGGAAAAATGCTCCCGAGTGAATAAGCTGCTCTTCCTAACGAAAAGGCTGTTGATTCCTCAGTATCAACAGCCTGTCTGCTTACAACGCAATTTTTACTTTGGTATTTCGAAGGAGCTTTTTAAGGATACGATCAGATTGAAAACCAACTGCTCATCCGTTGTAAACTTCGGATCCACGTTAAAGTATCCATGTCTGAAGAATTGAAACTTATCTTGAGGCTTTGCCTCTTTCATGTTTGGCTCAACAAAACCAATTACGATTTCGAAAGAGTTTGGATTTACATTCTCAAGAAACGATTGTCCATCTTCACCCTTCTCGTCCAGAATCAGGGAATCGTACAATCGAAACTCTGCCGGCAGGGCATGCTTGGCATCTACCCAATGGATCGTGCCTTTCACTTTTCTTCCTGTGAAGCCCGTTCCGCTCCTGGTTTCAGGGTCATACGTACAATGCAATTCCACAACATTTCCGTTCTCATCTTTAATTACTTCATTGCATTTGATGAAATACGCATGTTTCAATCTTACTTCATTCCCCGGAAAGAGTCGGAAATACTTGGCCGGCGGATTTTCCATGAAATCGTCCTGTTCGATATAAATTTCTCGGGAAAACGGAATTTGCCGCATGCCCATTTCCGGATTTTCAGGATTGATCTCCGCCTCCAGCATTTCGACCTGATCCTCCGGATAGTTCGTGATCACCACTTTTAGCGGTCTTAACACAGCCATTGTTCTGGGGGCTTTTAATTTCAAATCTTCCCGGATAAAATGTTCCAACATTTTATAGTCTACAATTCCGCTTCCTTTTGTGACGCCAAGCTCTCTTACGAAATTCCGGATGGCTTCCGGAGTATATCCTCTTCTGCGCAAGCCGGAAATCGTAGGCATGCGGGGATCATCCCAACCGTCCACATGCTTTTCATCTACCAACTGCTTTAACTTTCTCTTGCTCATTACAGTATTTGTCAGGTTTAATCTCCCGAACTCATATTGTCTTGAAACATGTTCCATTTCACATTCCCGGATGACCCAATCGTATAAGGGGCGGTGATCCTCAAACTCTACGGTACACAAGGAGTGAGTGACACCCTCAATGGCATCTCCCAGAGGATGGGCAAAGTCGTACATCGGATAAATGCACCACTTATCCCCTGTATTGTGGTGTGTTGCATGCACAATCCGATAAAGAACAGGGTCTCTCAAGTTTATATTTGGGGAGGCCATATCAATCTTGGCTCTTAACACTTTCTGGCCATCTTGAAATTCGCCTTTTCGCATCCGCTCAAAAAGATCCAAGTTTTCTTCAACCGTCCGATTTCGATACGGACTTTCTTTTCCAGGCTCTGTTAATGTTCCGCGAGTCTCGCGAATTTCTTCGGCCGATAGGTCATCTACATAGGCTTTTCCTTTTTTGATCAATAACACCGCGCGGTTATACATTTCCTCAAAATAGTCGGATGCAAAGAATAAGCCGTCCCATTCAAACCCTAACCATTTCACATCTTCCTTGATGGATTCCACGTATTCGATATCTTCTTTTAATGGATTCGTGTCATCAAAACGCAAATTGGTTTTTCCTTTAAATTCATCCGCCAGTTCAAAATTGATCACAATCGACTTGGCATGTCCGATATGCAAATACCCGTTTGGTTCCGGGGGAAAACGGGTGATGATTTGATCCACTTTTCCTTCTTTCAAATCGTCAATCATAATATTTCGAATAAAATTGGATGAAGTCGGCTGGTTTTCCATCGTTAACAACCTTTCTCAGTCACAAAGTCATACAAAAAGGGGCTGATTCACCTTGTATTAAATAATACTGTACTCCAATGAGAGAGTTCAACCTAATCTCACCGAATATTATTGCCGTTCATACTTTCTTTAATTTCCGCCATTCGTTTCTTTCCCCACTCGTACATCGCTTCCACGATCGGCAAAAGTGTCATCCCCAGCTCCGTCATAGAGTACTCCACTCTGGGAGGTACTTCCGGGTAAACTTCCCGATGTACGATCCCGTCTTCCATCAGTTCGCGTAACTGATTCGTCAGCATTTTGCGCGTGATTTTTGGAAAGAGCCTCTGCAGCTCACTAAACCGGTGGGGTCCTTTTGCACCTAAATTCCATAAAATTACAACTTTCCATTTGCCGCTTATCATGGACAGGGTTAATTCTTTTTCACAATTGAAATCGCCATTTCGAATTTTCTCTTGAATTTCTTTTCTCAATGTATCTGACATCTATCCTCACGCCCCCCTTATGCGTCGATAGTCACAACATCTATAAAAGGAGATTATACCACGATCTCGAAAACAATTTTAATTCAACCTAAAACAACGAAAGCCCTGCCTCTCTTTCATCCTTACGGCTCCGATGACCGCGCCAGTGTGAATCAAGCTGTCAAAAACTTATAAAAATGCATCCGAATTTTGAAATGGAATATGAGGTGATTAAGATGGGGGTATTCGGAGGAAAACGGGAAAATAAAAAACTGCCCGAAACCGGGCAGTATCTGTTTTTGCTCCAAATTAGAGTTTAACAACGTTTTCAGCTTGCGGTCCGCGGTTTCCTTGAACAACGTTGAATTGGACACGTTGTCCTTCATCCAAAGACTTGAATCCTTCTCCAGTAATCGCGGAAAAGTGAACAAATACGTCACTGCCGCCTTCAACTTCGATGAAACCAAATCCCTTTTCTGCGTTAAACCATTTAACTGTACCTGTTTGCATTTGTAAAACCTCCAAAAATTTTTCATTTGTTGCAATTTGATGGGTCCAAAAAAAAATTCACATATTATAAAGAGATCAATCAAGATGAAGTGATAACCCTTTATAATATGTGAATTATGAACTCCATTTATTCAACTTCGTTCATTGTAGCACTTATGACGAAAATTAGCAAGTTGCTTTTCTTTACTGGCCTATGATTTCCTGCACCCTGCCCACTTGACCGTCATCCAATCGTACTTTAATTCCATGCGGATGAAAGCTTGAATTGGTGAGTATGTCCTTTACGACGCCACGAGTTCTTTTCCCGTTGCTTGATCTTTTTTCAATACAATATCCACCTGAATTCCCCGAACAATGTCCTTTCGATTCTTTCCATTCATATTCTCACCCCCGTCTTCTTCCACTAAGACTCTCGGAATTAAAATTTCCTTACAGGCTCTAGTCTCTTGACTAGGGCCATTTATTGTTTCACC
>NZ_JBHSHC010000077.1:0-2107 GCF_042652925.1 Effusibacillus consociatus | reverse complement strand
TCCTAGCTCCCTACACGATTCAGTTTTCAAAGAACGACTTGGCGCTTTAGCGCCTTAGCGTTACTTGCACCCTTGCGGTGCAAAGAACGAATGTTTGTTGCAAATCTTCTTCTCGTTGCCGCCGTCTTGCGGCGACAAGTGCTATACTACCATGTCCTTTGGGTTCACTACAATCTTATTTGTTTAACAAAGAAAAACAAAAAATGCACTCTACGCAAATTATAACTCTACATTATGACTCAATCTTTTATTTTCTTTCGTTTTTGAAAACATGATTAAAAACTTTTCCACTCCCGCTGATAAATAGGCCAATAACCTGGGTGGATGTCCGTGGCAACAACGTCTAATCCTGAATTATCTAGGTATAGGAGAAGGAAAGGAGGCTTAAACTATGGGTGATCTAGGCCTTTACGGATGCTTTGGTGCCTATACTCGATGGGCCGTTGTATTTTTGATTATATTTGTGCTATTCTTCTTGCTTGTTCCAGCATACCCCGTAAAACCTGGTATTTGCTAAGCGTTTTTAAAGCTGGCTGCAGCTTTTATACAATGCTTTCGAAGCTCGGTTCTGGAGACCTCTGTCGAAAGTATTTTGTAAAAAGGCATTCGAAAGCAAATAAAAACAACTGATTCACAATCGTGGTTGTTTTAGCGGTTTTCTGATAGAAAGTACGCCAAGTGATCATCTGGCGTACTTTTTCCACTTGCGCCTAACTCGAACGACTCCGATTTAGGTGCAGCTAGTGTTGTAAGCCGAGCTCATTGCTTTGACCAGACGGTTGAGTCTACTAAGTGGTTTGTTTCCAAAAAAGGCGGAGCTATATCCATAACAATTCGGCTAATCGCAGCACATCCTCCAGTAAATAAACAAAAGGCCGCATAGCAAATATAGTCTGTCTTGGAGTCGGTAAGGATTAACACGAATGCTACTATCTACGCAATAACTAATACGAGTATCATTAATCCTTCCTCCTCTCTCCATTACTTATTTATCGGAATAATCAAAGGTTCATTTTGAAGCTTATCTATCCACTTTTCTTTTTTGTGACAAACCACGATTGGATATTTCACGTAGTTAAGTACTGGAAAATCATGTTTAGAATCCCCGATTGCAATTGTCTTCGAAGGATCATATTTCTGGATCTCTCGAAGCTTAAAATCAGCCAAGTTGCTTAAATCGACTTCACAACGATTACCATTTGGTTTGACTGAAAGGCAAACATAAGGTACATCAAAATATTTAGCATATTTCTTTATGAGAGGTTCTATATTGTGAGAAAGTAAAACTACCTTTACACCTTTCTTTTTCAAGTGGAATATTAGATCATGGGTAAACATGATAAACTGCTTCTTGAGTTTTTTTTCAAATAGTTCTTCTGCTGATTTTTCTATCTTACTCAACGAAAAACTGTGGTATTTTTTCATAACTACCTTCAATAAAAAATCTCGATTAAAGAAGTCAATCAAATAAAAAAACGGGATTTGAATAGCAAATAAACACACCCAAAGCAGCCACAAGATTTTATTTGAAATTTGTTCTTTTTTGATGGTTAATCCCAGATCAGTTGCACTTGACTGTGCTATGGTATTATCTACATCGATCACAGCATACTCCACACCATTCTCTATCAGCTCATCTATGTAGCTAAAATCTGTGAATATCGTGTACAAAATTACCAGCCCTTTCCAACCAGATAAGAGTGTCAAATTATTATGAATTTAAAACCATAATTCATGCGTATAATTTCATACAAAAGCATAATGTCGGAAAAATGAGCAGTTCAGGCTTCAAACTAACACTCCAATTAAAATTCGGTCTCTGGCGACGAAACTATTCCAGATTCGAAGCCTACCTGTAAATTCTGACATATCATTACAAATTTTTCAAGATAAAATTGAGCAAAATAAGACCCACGATCCATCGACCGTGAGTCCCCTCCATATCTCACTTACTAAGACTCTCGGAATTAAAATTTCCTTACAGGCTCTAGTCTCTTGACTAGGGCCATTTATTGTTTCACCCCCAAAACAGGAGTACGAACAAATTTTCCTCTTGACTTTTTCAAATCACCCCAACAATCGCGATGGAGGCATCTAATTGCCTACT
>NZ_JBHSHC010000076.1:0-722 GCF_042652925.1 Effusibacillus consociatus | reverse complement strand
GTCAGCTTGTCCGTCACCAGCAGGACAACTTATGCCGTCAACTTCTGGACATTATGCGAAAGCAGTAACACTATTAGATCATGGGTAAACATGATAAACTGCTTCTTGAGTTTTTTTTCAAATAGTTCTTCTGCTGATTTTTCTATCTTACTCAACGAAAAACTGTGGTATTTTTTCATAACTACCTTCAATAAAAAATCTCGATTAAAGAAGTCAATCAAATAAAAAAACGGGATTTGAATAGCAAATAAACACACCCAAAGCAGCCACAAAAATTTATTTGAAATTTGTTCTTTTTTCATGGTTAATCCTAGATCAGTTGCACTTGACTGTGTTATGGTATTGTCTACATCGATCACAGCATACTCGACACCATTCTCTATCAGCTCATCTATGTAGCTAAAATCAGTTAATATCGTGTACAAAATTACCAGCCCTTTCTAATAGATAAAATAGGACACAAGTAACATGAATTTAAAACCATAATTATTACCCATAATATTATGAATATGCATAATATCGAACGAAACGATTCAAGATTCGAATTCTACCTGTAAATTCTGACATAACATTACAAATTTTTCAAGATATAAGTTACGCAAAAAGACCCACGATCCATAGATCGTGAGTCGATCTTATACTGATCTTCATCACAAAAACCGCCGATGCGACTTCTTCCCGTCAAACGTAAACAGTACCGGCCGATTTTCCAAAACCGTTTC
>NZ_JBHSHC010000075.1:0-883 GCF_042652925.1 Effusibacillus consociatus | reverse complement strand
CCTGGTCGGGAGGCAATGTTACTGTTGCTTCCCATTCAAGTTCTCGCACACTTCTGGTTGGTATCGATTGTCCGTTCATAGTCAGTTCGATTTCTTTGGTAGGGGTATCTCCTGCAATCCGAATTGTAACGGTTCCCGGATCTTGGATGAGGCTTCCGTCTGTCGGAGATATAAAAATGGGTGGAGAAGGTTGTTTCTCTTCTTCTGTTATCTCAAACGTTGCTTTGGTAGCGTACATCCTGTACTCATCCTGAGGAACAATTTGGGCGTAATACTTCCCCGCTTCCAAAGGTTTCCCATCGATCGTTCCATCAAAGTAATGGACGTTATCTCCTTTACCAAAAAACTGATTCTCCACGATTGTTTTCAGTAGTGTTCCATCTGCTTTATGAATTTCAATATTCGTGACATGGTCCAATTCAAAGTCCCATTCAATTGCAATTGGTGTACCGGGAGTCGATTGATACGGCACAACTCTGGTGTATGTACCGGGGTCCGCACTAACTTGTGATGCAGGTAATACAGGTAAAATGCCTGTGATTAAAGCCAATATCAGAAAACATTTTAGAAAAAACTTCAAAAGTCGCAATTGCATCATCCTCCAATTGGTAAACTCCATTTTTCAAACGTGAAGTAGACATAATAACCTGATATTCCAATTTTCTACAGAAGTAGACTTCATGCCTGCATAAAGTTACATTATTTTCGAAATTTCACGAAAAAATCCAAGAGCATGTCGGACGGCCTGAGTAGATTCTATCGAAAAAGAAAAAGACAAGCCTAACTTGCATAGGCTTGTCTAACTCTTTTATGACTTAAATTGCAAGAATAAATGCAACAACACACGATAATCCATAATATGTAAGATTAAACGACCGATTTT
>NZ_JBHSHC010000074.1:0-1958 GCF_042652925.1 Effusibacillus consociatus | reverse complement strand
TTGCCGGAGCGAATGAAGCCAAATCGGATGGAGACACTGCGCTCCAAGCTCGTTAAGATTGCGGGTAAGCAGCTCCGGTCGATACTGGACGTGGAAGCTGTGCAGCTCCTGCATATACCGAGATGCATTCATCCAAACGTTTCGTAACATTCAGCGTTTACCCCGTTTCGGTTGATGGACTGTGAATGATAGACATTTAAAAAAAATGCTCATTGATCCAACGGATACGTATGTCATTCAATATCCATATTTATCTAAATAATGAATTAATATCCATACTCAAAGAGAGTAGGTGGCTACTCTCTGATACCGAGCAGACTGATCGTTTCACAAATACGGTAGAATATCACAAAATCTTCCATTTCACCCAATCGTTCTAAGCACCTATGAATATTTCAGGTTTATAATACTTATGATGGTTATAATGACCGTGGCGAAGTAGCCAGCGGGTACAACGGGAAGAGCACTAAGGATACGTTATATTTTTCGATATCAAAGTCAGTGGCAAACAAGTGGGGAGCATCCATTGACTTTGCTGCAAAACCTGTAACATATAAGGTTGGCTATGATGTAACCTGGACCGACACAAAAACATGGTCCTATTCATCTGAAGTAAGTCCTTACAAAACAGTGCATATCGGCTTACAGGATTGGTACCATGTTCAAGAATTTAACTTGCATACTGATTGGTATGATAATGATGGATATCCAATAGGAACCACCTACGGTACAGGTTGGGCAGCTCAATGGTTTAAACCTCATTTCTATAGCTGGGAAACCTAAAATCCGGTAGTAAGTAAAGGACCAGTTTCATATACTAGAAACTGGTCCTAATCTAATTAATAGGAGATGCCATGAAACGAAAATTAATTCACCTAATTAATATTGTGCTGTTGGTTATTATGATTGGTTGCTCCCCACAAACCTCGCCCTCGGAAAGCCTAAAATGGCCACCGGATGGACTCTATTTTATAAAGTGGGATTCTTATCACGGATATTTCGAAGATGAAGAGCCATTTATACAACTCTCAGCAGTTCAAGTTCACTTAGGTTCAAATCCTCAAAAGATTAACGAATATAAGGAATTTGTTTTAGTATCAGATGGTGAAGAGATAAAAGCTACCCCCACAGGAATCAATGAAGGAGCACATACGAAAGAATATTCTTTAATTTCACTTGGATTGCGACTCCCTAAAGTAAAAGCAAGTAAAATTATTCTGAGTAAACTTAAATTAACCGATCCAAATAATGAACAAAAAACCTATGATATTGGAAAATGGGTACTTGATATAAGAAAAAGTAAGGAATCACAAGATCTAAAACTAGGCAAAAAAACATTTGCAAGCGGAGTCTTTGATTATTATAAAGCGGAAATCGCTAACACTACCAATAAACCAATTCATGTGAAAGATTTAGAATTTCAATTAGCAGAGCCTTATTCAGTTAAGATAACTACAACTGATAATTTTAACTCCACAAATACTAAGGAGAACGATAATTCCTTGAATGCTGGACAAACAAAAGCATTTCAATTCAATTTTGCTAATAACCGGCAGGCGATTAATACACCTAAGTTTATATCGCTAAGACCTTTTTTACATTATGAGATCGATAATCAAGCAAAGACTATGATTCTTCCTACTGCGATTTATTCCCCTTCAATAGGTACCGATAAGGAGATATTTGAGTTAATAAAATAAACTAATGCCCCTTCAGGCAACCTTGATCTTCTTTTGCTCTCTTAAAATTTGGGCGTGACGTTTATTCTTGTTTCGCCAGCAAAGATACTTACGAATAGCCGTGGCTAACTCTTTATGATCCTCGTAGTTGCTTCCGCAGAGGACGAATTTACGAAGTGGACCAAAATGACATTCAATTCGATTTCACCATGAAGCGTTTGTAGGTGTGAAAATCAATTCAATGTTATGTTCCTGCGCCCAGTCCTTGACTTTTTGATG